>CAYRNI010000008.1:0-6170 GCA_964425665.1 uncultured bacterium | reverse complement strand
TTGAAAGCGACACTCGACCTCGATGCCGCTGGGATTCATATTTCATCGAACGATACTGTCGATATCTGCGTTCTGTGTGCGGATAAAAATACGGGGCTCGGTCTGCCGAATGTTATGAGCGAATGCTGCTTCTGGTTTCTTCCGATGGAAAGTGGTTGCTCGGTGTCTCCTAAGACTTTTACGCCAAATGGTGATGGTTTCAATGATTTCGTTAAATTCGAGGTGTTTTCCGATAAACCGATTGTGGTAAAAATATTCACTGTGGATGGTGCATTGGTCGAAAGACTCGATGGAAATTATATAGTCAAATGGAACGGTTTGGATAAAAATGGCAAGCCTGCACCGGCGGGACCGTATATTTATACTATTGAGTCGGACGGTAGAAATCTGTGCAAGGGAACAATAGTTATAGCGAGATAATTTTGAAATATTTGAGATATTTCGATATAAAAATACGAGAGGGGAGTTATGAAAAGGTCGATAATTTTAATATTATTTTTTGCTTATCTCGTGTTCGGGCAAACTGGCTTGCAACTGGAAAGTGTCAGGAGTGCTGGGATGGGGAATGCTTCGGTTGCACTCGCCGATGAGGCGTATGGAGCTGCTACCAATCCTGCTGGGTTGTTTCAATCGAAAAGGATGCAGCTTTCCGCCGCATACACAAAATTTTTCGCAGGGTTAGATGTCGGTTCTATTTCTGAAGGCACTTTCTTTTTCTCGCCTGTTCCAGGAAAATATTATATATATTCTTTGGCGGGTTCTTATTTCTATCAGAATATTTTCTCTCAGATGAAATTATCGCTATCTTTCGGCAGAAAGATGGTGAAATTCGAAAATATGAATGGATTTTTAGGATTAGCACTGACCGCCGACCTTTATAGAGTCGGTTATAACCTCGATAATGCTACTTATGACACTCTTCACGGCGATGACCCCAACGACCCTTTATGGAATAATGGCGAAAGTAAAATGGCATTCGGTGGTGGGCTCGATGTTTTTGCTAAGATAAAGAATGCCACACTTGGATTGAAATTATCCGATTTAAACGAGCCTAATATCGCTATCGGCAACGACGATGCTGGTGCATTGCCGAGAAGGATGCGAGCAGGATTTGCATATACATACCGCGATTTCATTACCGGTGCGTTGGATTTCGATACCCCACTTCGTTCCGCTACTCTTCAAGACCCAATGAAACTCTGTTTCGGTGCTGAGGGTAAATTTTTAGAGAAAAAACTTCGCTTCCGCACAGGATACGATATGAATATCGGCGAGGGCGGTAAAGGTGCATTGCACTTTGGTTTCGGGTTTAGAAGTATGTCGAAACACAATTTCGGCTTCGATTATGCTTTGATACTTCCACAAGGCGAGATTTCGGGACATACGCATCACAAATTTTCGCTTGTATATGGTTTTCCAATTCCGCCACCGAAGGAAATCGACCTCGCTGTTTTCCCTGAAAGCCTTTCTACCGAACCGCCTATATTGCGGCCAGATTCAGTAGGTGTTATCCATTCGGTTATTGCGAATTTAGGCAAGGACGATGCTAAGAAGTTCTATACAAGAACCTTCTATTTCGACGAGGATAGTAATTATGGGCTAATCGAAAAAAGAAAAATAGACAAACTCTCAGGCGAAAAATCATTAGATTTAGATTTTAAATGGACACCGACTAAAAAGGGTTATTACGATGTCTATGTTTCGGTCGATGATGTTTCAGACAAAGGCACGAAGCGTAAAGGAACACTTAACGATGTGAATTCGAAAAATAATATAGCAAGTTTTAAGGTTTCTGTGTTCAATCCGCCATCTCTCGAAAAAAATCCGCAACTTTTGAAAAGTGTTCTAAAACTTTCTGAAATCAACTACATTCGTGAAGAAGTGCCGATGGCGCCGTTCGTATTTTTCGACGATGCCGATACTGTTGTTCCTGATAGATTTTTACAACCGTTGCAGACTATTGCAAAGCGATTGAAAAGAAACCCGAATGTGGCTCTCGTCTTGAAAGGATATGTCGATTCTGTTACGGAAAAGAGTAAATTTCCTAACCTAAAAGAACTGGCGAATATACGCGCGCAATCACTGAAAAGATACTTGATGAACCTCGGTGTTCCAGAAAGGCAAATAATCGTTATCGATGCGTCGAAATACGATTATACGCAGCCTCGTGCAGGGAAGAAAAATCGTAGAACCAACAGCAAATATGAAAAGATGATTGCTCAGGAAAACCGTCGGGTAGAAATTGGAACAGATGTTATAGATTTCCCTGATTCGATTTTAATATGTTGTGTGAATTATCGTGTTGGTGAGACAGATATTCCACCGGAGGGGAAACTTGAAATCGAGAATTCTATGAGGTTGACTAAGGATTTACTCGAACAGAATCCCGATATTATAATTCTATTTCACGGGATGAGTTCTCCCGCAGATAGCGGAAGATGGGATAGGGCTATGGATAGAGCATTGAAAGTTCGAAATTATGCAGGGCAATTGGTTTCCAAGCGGACAGCGAATCGAATGATGGTCTTCGCATCTGCTCCGGATAGTGTGGATATGGTAGCGATACACATGAGTGGCGATGCTGTGATATACCGTCCAAGGGGTTCTGCTCGCGCTGCTCAGGGATTTCAAGTTGCTGCTCGTGAGAAAAATAAGATTTCCCTCGAGGGTCTTCGAGTCGATGCCGGTGTAGATTCTTATTACATCGCAATTGTTGATGAAAATATGAGCGAGTTCAAACTGCTCGCGTCGGGGAAAGGTTATCCGCCCGAGAGTATCCCATGGGATTGGCACGGGAACGACGGCGAGCCGCCTGAACCGAATAAAAATTATTACGCCTATTTATACATTAAGGACAATGTCGGTCAGGTTCTCGAGTCGAAATCGGACCCTGTAAAAATAAAAATTACACGGAAGGAAAAACGGCAGGAACTTATTCTTGTCAATTTCACTTTCGGTGGCACATTCCCGCAATCGCCTTATCTCGAAGGCAGAATGGAAAGAATCGCATCGGACTTCATAGAGAAAGCAGTTCAGCGAAAAACTATTTTCAAAACAATCGTCGGTGGGCATACAGACATTATCGGGAGTCCCGCTGCTAACCAGAGATTGAGTCTTCAACGAGCCGAGCGAGAAGAGAAAAATCTAAGGAATATTTTGAAATTCTTGCTGAAATTGAAAAATGATAATGAATTAGATGCTTGGCTATCCGAACATAATGTTTCTATAGAATCGAAGGGATATGGATATTCACGACCATATAAGGTCAGAGTATGGGATAGAGGATATTTCCGCGATGTTCTAATCGGAGATGACAATTATCCTGAGGGAAGATTTATCAATAGACGAGTCGCTTTGAAATATGAGATTATTAAACACTTCCGATGATGAAAATATACATAAAAATATTTTCGATTGTTACGCTTATCACTGTTGCATTCTGTGGTGAAAATAATGCTCTTTATTATCCGTATGAACCTGTGCTTTACGGGAATTTTAGATATTTTATCTCGGCAGCGTTCGAGAAACCATTTCTTTCGGTGGGCGACCAGTTGCATTCAGCGAGTTTCCGATTTTTCATCGGCGAGAAAAAATTCGGCTCGTTGGGAATATCCATAGACCATATGGGAAATCAATATCTTACGACTCAATTCGGAAAATTTTATTATATTTTACCGAGAATAAGGTTCGGAAGATTTTCCAGCGGGATATGGCTCGCACCTGGTGTAGCAAGAATCGGCTATTTCACCGCTAATTTTCACAGGTTCGATTTCAGCGATGATGTTTTTGCTCAAAAAAACTCGAAATTCTCACCTCTCGCCGATGCCGGAATATTCGCAAACTACAAAAATTTCGCACTAAATATATGGGGCGAAAATCTATACCCTCCGAACCTCTCGTTGTCAAACTCGAGCGATGTAAAAGAACCAATTTCTGCAAATTTTATCTTGAGATATAAAATCGGGACATTCGTTCCTTGGGCTGGCGGTCTATTCGATAAAAGAACGAACGAACTTTATCCTACTTTTGGTTTGACTTGGCTATATCGCGGATGGTCTGTTTCTGCGAGTTATGAGAAAAATACTGTTAGAGCAAATCTTTATGCACCTGTTGTTTTGGGAAAAGTATGGACGAGATACGAAACGGGCTATCACACAGCATCGAAAGATGTTGCCTCCGCAGATATGACATCCCATTGTATTGGAATAGATATTCTTTTCCCCCATCTAAAACCTCCACCACCTCCGAAAACAAATCTCGTGATAGAGCCTGGCGAACTCCCAGACCTTTGGACAATGGATACGGCTTATTTTAGCGCCGCTGTGGTGAATCGCTCTGAGACAAAATCCGAAAGCACAGAGGTTTCATTGTTTGCTGTAGCCGAAGATGAAACGATATGTGTGGGAGTGAAATCTGTGCCAGAAATCGAGCCCGGTAAGGAGCATCTCGCACAATTCGTCTGGATACCACCTCATCCTGGTTCTTATAAACTTGTTTTCACCGCCGATGATGACGGTTCACACTTTCCCGGTATTTTTGGAAAACTCGACGAATCGCAGGAAGATGATAATAGATATACTCACAATCTACTCACTTTGGGGAAACTTGTAGTGTCCGTTTCACCGCTTCTGCAAGTTCTCTCTATCCCAGCCGTTACATTTGTGCGGCAGGACGAACCGATTGTCCCTGTTGTATTCTTCGATTCGAGTTCTGCGACAGTGCCCGCAAGATTCGATACGATGCTTTCGATAGTTGCTCAAAGACTTCAATTAAACCCGGATGTCGTTGTTGAGTTGAAAGGATATATCGACCCGGAGAGCGATAATAATAATTTGGATTACGCGATGGAGCGTATGGATTCGGTTGCTCAGAGACTCATTCGATTGGGCGTGCCACCATCGTCGATTATAAAAATAGACACGAGCGAATATGACCCTACGAAGCCGAGAATATCATTGATAAGGAAAGATATTCCTCAGAAAGAGAAACGGATGATTTCTGAGGAGAATCGCCGTGTGGAGATGTCGGCTCGTTTTCAGAACATTCCGCTGCTCGTCTACGAATTTAATCTTCCCGCCGGTTCGCAAAAAATTCCGAAGAAAAATCGCGAGGTTCTCGATACAGTGGCGGAAAAACTTGCCGGTGTTCTGTGTTCCGACCACGATGCAATAATTCTCGTCGAGGGCATCCCTGCATACGATGACGACCCTGTCGATGTTCTGAGAAGTTTAGATGTCGTCAGGAAGTATTTACTGCCGAGACTTCAAGTCTTTTGTCCTCTCGAACGGATACCGATATCTTTGGGCGAAGGCGATACTAAGAAAACGAAGGTCAGAGTTTGGCTCTCCGCCGAGAAGATAATATTCAAGCCTGTCGAGCAAGCCGAAGTGGCAAAAGAGTTCAAAATCCCCGATGATGTTCGGCGGAATCTTATCATAATTTCGGTGAATAATCCGGAAATGGTGCAGAAATATAAGATATTTGCTTACAATGAGGACACATACGATACCGTGAGGACATTCGCCGCAGGAGATGGACCTCCGCCATCGCAAGTTGTGTGGAATTGGCGTGATGACAATGGCAATCTTATCGACCCGAGAGGAACTTATCGCATCGCTTTGAATATCACCGATGAACTCGGACAGGAATATAATATCCTCTCCGACCCGATATGGGTTATAGTAGAAAAACGGGAACATAGACTCGAATCCTCGATTGTCGTTCAGTTCTCATTCGATGAAGCGGTTACTGAATCGAAATATCTCGAAAGCAGACTCGAAGAATTCGCTCGATTGATTATCGACAAATCTCAAATACCGGATAATAGCGTTACTGTCAGGTTAACGGGGCATACCGATATAATTGGAACTCCCATACGAAATCAAAAGCTGTCCGAAATTCGTGCGGAAAAGGAACTGAAAAATTTGCGAAATTTAATGAAGTTCGTTCTTGGAATCGATACCGATATCGAGTTAGACCAGTGGTTGAAGAGAAATAATATAAAATTAGAGAGTCGAGGTGTTCGAGATACTCAACCATATACCATCGAACGATACAGAAATAATGAATTCCAGAAGGTTCTAATCGGTGACAATTCCAAGCCCGAGGGCAGAAGCATAAACCGAAGAGTTGTAATCGAAATCGAAGAGATGATAAAAAAGTAAATCGAG
>CAYRNI010000007.1:16195-34904 GCA_964425665.1 uncultured bacterium | reverse complement strand
TAATCGAAAAAATCGCAAAATTTTTAAACATAATGCACCTCGATGTTTGTTATATTGTATTAGCAAAATACCGATATATTAAATTATAATGATAAAACTCAAAAAGTCGAGTATAAAATATTATATAGATTTCATATCATAATAATACAATGCATTATGTTATTTATTTAATAATATACTTTAAGTATTTTCTGCATTTCCAAAAATATTTCTAATTATTATTTACGATTAGCAAACAAGCGATTTAAGATTACACTTATTCCCAGCGAAGAGATTCGACTGGCGAAAGTTTAGATGCTTTCCTTGCAGGGAAAAATCCAAATATAATCCCCGCGGATGCGGAAAACAGTAATCCAAAAATTAGCACAGAAGGTTTCAACGATATAGCGAAAGGCAAAAATTTCCCCACAATAGCAACGACAGCATATAGGAAAATCAATCCGATAATTCCACCGAAAAGTGCGAGTATAGCCGCTTCTATCGTGAATTGAGTCAATATAATTTTCGGCGTCGCTCCGCAAGCTTTTCTTATACCGATTTCCTTAGTCCGCTCGGCGACAGAAACAAACATCACATTCATTATACCTATACCCGCGACCAAAAGACTCATAAGTGCAATACCGACCCCGACCGCAGATGCCGATGCGAGAATCGTGTTCAAAAACGCAAGAAGCATATCAGCAGTGAATATATCAAAATTATTTTCATCGGAACCTTTCAGATTACGCAGATTTCTCAATGCAACTGTAACTTCATCTATTGCCTGCTGGAATTTTCCAGGTCTCGCCTTAATCATATACATAACTCCCCACCGTCCTCTCCAGTGATGAAGTGCTGTGGTTATGGGCGTGAGAACAAAATTATCATTATCTTCTCCGAAAAGTTTCCCTATCTGATTCGATACCCCGATAACCGTAAATGGAATACCCCGAATCTTCAACTTCCGCCCGATTGGATTTCCACCGTGGAAAAGCTCCTTCAACACCGTTTGCCCGATAATGCAGACATATCTACGATGCTGTATGTCGTAATCGTTGAAAAACCTACCGAAACCTATCGTAGTATTTGTTATCCCATTATACTCCGGTTCAACACCGAGAACAGTTACATCCTCCAACTTATTCTTCCCGTATGAAACAATATTGTTCAATGGATATTTTATAAACGGAGCAATTTTTTCACAGGATGGACAACTTTTTCTAAGCTTCGGAAGATAAGATATTTCGAGTTTCGGTCTTCTCCACAATTCACGCATCTTTCTTCGATTTCTGCCACCGACAAAATTCATCGGCGAAATTCTCATCACTGTGAATGTCTCCGAGCCCATCGTAGATAACTGCTGTTTCAGTTCGCTTTGAAGCGACAATGCCATCGTGGTCATCCCAGCGACAGCAATAACACCGATAGCGACGCCGAGTGCCACGAGAGAACTGCGCAGTTTCTGCCCCCAAATCGACCTGAACGCTACTTTCAGCATTTCATAAAACATTCCTTATTCCCATCGAAATACCTTTTTGAAATATAATGATTCATTCCGATTGAAAAAGAAATTTTTTGACTTTTTATTATAGTAAAATAGATTTGATATTTATTATTATATTCGTTGCAGATTGGGAATTTTGTTTTAAATTTTACCGAAAATATCGGAGGTAAATCGGATGGATGCTATGAATATCGGCGACGATGTCTTAGAGAATGCGATGAAACTGACCCCTCGCCAGATAGTCGCTGAACTCGATAGATATATAATCGGTCAGAACGATGCGAAACGAGCGGTAGCGATAGCTCTGCGAAACCGCTGGCGGCGAGCGATGGTCCCAAAGCCTCTGCGGGATGAAATCTTGCCGAACAACATATTGATGGTTGGACCCACCGGCGTTGGCAAAACCGAAATATCTCGTCGACTTGCAAGGCTCGCCGGAGCTCCTTTCGTCAAGGTCGAGGCATCGAAATTTACAGAGGTCGGTTATGTCGGAAGAGATGTCGATGGAATGGTCAGGGAGTTAGTTCAGGTCTCGGTCGATATGGTCAAAAGCGAATTTGCCGTCAGAGTCGAGGACAAAGCGAGAGCGAATGTCCGCGAACGGATTTTGGATGCACTTTTACCACCGACAAAAGAGCCGAACGAAAGTTATTTCCGCACGAGGCAGAAAATCGCCGAGCAGTTGGATGCTGGCATATTCGACGACAGGGAAATCGAAATAACAATGTCGAGAAATCCAGTGAGAACGGTCGAAATCGTCTCGCAAGCGGGACTCGAAGAGTTCGGCATAAATATGCAGGAGATGCTCGGCGATATGTTCGGTCAGCAGGAGAGAAAGAAGCGAAAAATGACCGTGAAAAAAGCCAAAGAACAATTGCTGCAAGAGGAAATCGACAAGTTGCTCGACAGGGATAGAATCATCGAGATTGCCAAAGTTCGCGCTGAGGAAGCTGGCATAATATTCATAGATGAAATAGATAAGATAGTCGGTTCTGGTAGCACATCTGGACCCGATGTATCTCGCGAGGGCGTCCAGAGAGATTTGCTTCCGCTAATCGAGGGCACGAGCGTTATGTCGAAATATGGTGCAATTCGCACAGACCATATTCTTTTTATCGCATCGGGAGCATTCTCGAATTCAAGTCCATCGGATTTGATTCCCGAGCTTCAAGGTAGATTGCCGATTCGCGTGGAACTTTCCGCTCTCGACAGCGAGGATTTCGAAAGAATCCTCGTCGAGCCGGAAAACTCGCTAATCAAACAATACACGGCTCTTTTGGCGACCGAAGGTATCGAACTGGAATTTACGAAGGGGGCGATAAAGGAAATCGCTCATTTCGCCAACGAGGTCAATAGAAAAACGGACAATATCGGAGCGAGAAGACTTCACACAACTATGAGTGCGCTCCTTTCCGAACTTCTATTCGATGCCTCGGATATGAAGCCACAAAAGGTGAAAATCACACAACGAACAGTTCGTCAAAAATTGTCTCATATTGTCGAAAGCGAGGACTTGTCAAAATTCATATTGTAAAATATTTATTGACATTTAATTCATAGTTTATACTTTTTTCGGTCGTATATATTTTTGCAACTTTAGCTGGAAGGAGAAAAGTGAGTTTTCCAAGAAATCCTCGGGGGAATAAGAGAAATCGTCCCCGAGTCAATGAAGAAATTAGAATACGAAAAGTAAAAGTTATTGCAAACGATGGAGAATTGCTCGGGATTATGCCGACGGAGGTTGCACTGCAAAAAGCTTACGATGCAGAACTCGACCTCGTAGAAATAGCACCGAACGAAAATCCACCGGTATGTAAAATTATGAATTATGGAAAATATTTATACGAATTAAAGAAAAAGGAAAAGGAAGCCAAGAAAAAGCAGATAGGTTCTCAGATGAAGGAGGTTCGTTTCACCTCGCGGATAGGCGAACACGATTATCAGGTTAAGTTAAAACATATTCGGGAATTTCTGGAAAATGGGCATAGAGTTCGCATCATCGTCAGATTCAGAGGAAGAGAAATCACCCATAAGGAACTCGGCGAGGAACTATTGCATAGGATAATCGAGGAGTTAAAAGATATATCGAAAGTGGATATTCCTCCAAAGATGGAGGGACGGTTTATGCTGATTCAACTCGTCCCCGTAAAAAAACGCACTTAATTTTAAGATGGAATTTCCTTTCATTCTGAATTGCTAATTTGAATTTATAGTGGAGGTCATATATGCCAAAAATGAAGACGAGAAAAGGTGCCAGTAAAAGGTTCAAAAAAACCGGAAATGGCAAAATTATTGCTAATCACGCCGGGAAAATTCATTTCAAGCGTCGTAAAAGTGCGAGGAATAAACGCAATTTGCGTCACGATGTCGTGCTATCGCCCGGCGATGCGAAAAAAGTAAGAAGGATGATTGTAAAATTTTAAAATTTCAGTTGGCTGAACTGGGGGCTTTCAAAGAGGAAATATCCCGCCCCGAGATTGGCTGGAGGTGTATTATGAGAAACATTCCCATAGTTAGTGCTCATCGAAAAAGAAGAAAATATGTGCGGAGAGCCAAGGGGTATTTCGGCGGAAGGCATCGTTTATATCGCACCGCCCGCGAGGTAGTTGAAAGAGCGTGGCAATTTCAGTATAAGCACCGCAAGACGAGAAAACGAGATTTCAGAAGGTTATGGATTGCTCGGATAAATGCCGCCGCCAGAATGAACGGCACAACATATTCCAAATTGATTAACGCTTTACACAAATCGAACATCGAAATCAATCGTAAGATGCTCGCTAATCTCGCTGTGGAAAATCCCGATGCTTTTACTGCTATCGTGAAAGCAGCAACCGAGGCTGAATAATAGATGAATATCGACGAATTCGAAAAACTCTTCGACGAAATTTTAGAAAATGTGCAGAAAGCGATTTCTAAAAGTCCGCCGGATAAACTGGTGGAATTAAAGACAAAATATCTCGGTAGGAAAGGCGAAATCGCCAAACTAATGAAATCGCTCGGGCAATTGCCAAAGGAAGACCGTCCAAAAGCGGGTAAAATCGCTAATCAAACTAAGGCAAAAATCGAGAAACTTTTTCAATCGGTGAAATTGCAGGATAAAAAATCGCACGCCAAAAGCGATTACACTCTTCCTGGCAGGAATAAGATTCCCGGCGGAAATCATCCGATTCGGCTGATTATGCGTGAAATCATAGATATTTTCTATGGGATGGGTTTCTCGGTAGCATCCGGTCCAGAAATCGAAACGGAATATTACAATTTCGATGCACTCAACACTCCCGAGGACCATCCCGCACGAGATATTCAGGATACATTTTATCTTGGCAAAAAAAACTATCTATTGAGGACGCAGACCTCCCCCGTTCAAATCCGCGTAATGGAATCGCGTGAACCTCCCGTCCGAGTGATTATCCCTGGGCGGTGCTATCGCAGGGATGCAATCGACCCTACGCATTATTACACATTCTCTCAGTGTGAAGGGCTCTATGTCGACAAAGATGTAACGCTCGCAGATTTGATGGGCGTTCTGACAGCATTCGCACAGAAAATTCTCGGCAAAAATGTTCGTGTTCGTTTCAGACCTCACTTCTTCCCATTTACCGAGCCATCGGTGGAATACGATTTCTCCTGTCCCGTTTGCGGAGGCAAGGGCTGTCGAATATGCAAAGGCACTGGCTGGCTCGAAATATCGGGTGCGGGTATGGTCGACCCGAAAGTTTTCGAAAATGTCGGCTACGACCCCGAGATATATCAAGGATTCGCATGGGGTATGGGTATCGAGCGTATCGCTATGGTAAAATACGGAATAGACGATATTCGCCTTCTGTATGAAAACGACCTCGCATTTCTCGAACAATTCTAATTTATTTTCACTTGCTTCATCGGGGAACCCGAATATAATTCAGATTAAAATTATTCTTGGGGGATTTTCAATGTTCAGGAAATATTTAGTGTCATTTTCACTTATTTCTTCGATTTCATTAGTTCTAGCATTTTTGCCGGGGCAACCCACAGGCGATATGCCATCGATGAATCCGAAAACATCGTTTCGCAAAATCGATGGATTTCATTGCATATACGACCAGACCCGCGATGTTATGCGGTATGCTTTCCCTGATGACCCGATATACTTCTCGACCGAAAATCGCCAGATGATAAAAAATGCACTCGAATTCATAGACAATCACAATGAAATATTCGGAGTAAATTCCACAGAATTTAGAGCGCTCACGCCGATTCATCGAATCGGGAGATACTGGCTAAACTTTCGGCAGGTCCATCTCGGAATTCCTGTATACGATGGATTCGTCTATTTTCGAATATTCGGCGATGGTAGAGTTTGGGCAGTTGGCAGTAAAGCGGTCAAGAAATTCGAGCCAAATAATGCAATAGCAAAAATATCGGAAAAAGATGCGATAAATTATGCCAATCAGTATATCGTTGCAAATGTCGACGACGGAGCGAAAAAAACCGATAGTGATAACAACAAACTCATTTGGCTACCTGTCTCTGGTATTGGTAAATTGTGCTGGGAGGTTTTTATATATGGCACAAGTCCGAACAGATACAAGGTTTATGTGGATGCCTCCGATGGTAAAATTTTGGGCTGGACAAATCTCGTGAACTATTACGATGTCTCCGGTAATGTGCAAATATATTATCTCCCCGATTTTTTCGACGACCCATTCGATAGCGCTGGCTTTGCAAATGCTAGAATTACTTTGAATTTTGTTCAATCTACATACACAGATACGACCGGCTATTATTATATCGATGCCTGGGTCGGTGGAACATATCAACCAATAAAAAGCCTCCTTTCGGGACTTTATACCGATGTTCGTCTTATGAGTGGTGGCAGTGATGCCACATTCACCGATTATATTATCCCGCCGACAACATACAATTGGACTTGGAACACAGATTACGCTCAAAACGACGAGTTGAACCTTTACTATCATGTCGATTTCATTCATCGCTGGTATAAAACTCTCGACCCCGATATGACTGGATTGGATTATCCTGTTCCCGCGAGAGCACGAATTCCCGATATGCCCGAAAACGCATATTGGGATGGCTATGGTGTCAATTTCGGTGCAGGCGGAACATATACGAGAAATTTTGCACTGTTCTCCAATGTAATTTATCACGAATATACTCACGGCGTTACGGGATGGATTTACCGCGATTTCGATATGCCATATTCTGGCGAGCCCGGTGCAATCAACGAGGCGTTTTCAGATTATTTCTCCTGCACGATTTGCGATTATCCTTATGCGGGATGGCGAGTTTCTCGCGATGATTCCTATTTCCGCACACTCGATAACGACCTGGTCTATCCCGACGATTTATCGGGCGAAGTTCACGCAGACAGCAGAATTATAAGCGGTGCATTCTGGGATATACGAGAAGGTGTATATCCCGAGCGAACTGGTTGGGCAGATACTCTCATCCATTTCACGAGATATTCCGGTGCGACAATGTTCAATGATTTCGTAACCGAATGTTTTTTCACCGCAGACGACGATGGCGATATATCTAACGGCTGTCCAAATCTCGCACTTATTGCGAATTCTTTTGCAGAACACAATTTAGGACCTGGAAGATATCCATCTCTGCAAGTGCAACTCGACTCTATTGTTGACCTGAGCGACGGCGACCATTTTCCCAGCGCAGGAAACCAATTTCAGGTGTTTTTGACAATAAGTTTCCACAACGACTTTCCATATCCAACAGTTGAAGATTTGTATTCGATAGGTCAGTTCGATGATGAACAAATCGAACCGATTATATCGTATGAATCGCTGGGCGACCTCGAAAATGGCGATTCGGTTCAAACTGTGCTTACATTTCAGGTCGACAGCGATGCTCTCCCCCATTACTCCTATTTTAAAGTATTAGCGGGAACATCGGACATCGAACTCGAGCAAATCGGTGAAATCGAAATTCCTATCGGCTCTCCGCAGATGCTTCTCGTCAATAATTCGGGCGATGAGGATTATGCCGACTATTACAAGAATGCACTTCACGATATTCCAATCGTCTACGATTATATCGATGCAAGCGATTCCTTACCGACATACGAGGAGATGAGTCGTTTCCCTGCTGTGTGCTGGTTCACGGGCGATTCTGAAAATTCGCTAACAGAACAAAATATACTGGCAATCGAAAATTATCTCGATAGTGGAGGTAATTTTATCCTAACGGGGCAGGATGGTTTCGATGGAGCAGAATATTCTGATTTTCTCGATGGTTATTTCGGCGCAAGCATAGATGACGACAATCTTTTCTCCGTTATCGTTCGCGGAATCGATGGCGATACACTGGGGGATGGTTTCAATATGATGATTGCCGGTGCTGTGGGTGCAGCGAACCAAACTTCCCCATCGAGCCTTTTGCCTTCCGATGGCATATCGTTCGCTTATTATCCAATATCTGGAAATCCCACCGCCGCTGTCAGATACGACGACGGAACACACAAAACTGTTCTTCTCGGTTTCGGGATGGAGGCTATCGGAGCGGAAACGGGAACAAATATAAATTTACAATCCGCATTTACTAAAATTCTAAACTGGTTCGGAACACAGATATATTCAGATGTTCTCGAACCGAAAAATATTTTACCCAATAATTTAAATATCTCGGCATATCCAAATCCGTTTAATTCGTCTGTGAAAATCACGATTTCATATTCGGCGGACATTGCAGAAAATTCCGCCTTAAAGGAAATGACCATAATGGTCTACGATATTCGAGGAAATATCGTATATACCAACTGTATGAGAGGTCTCCCGACCTCGACAAACAATCGACATCGGGAGATGTCTCCTACAAGCCGCACATTCATTTGGCGACCGGACAAATCTATATCCAGCGGAATATATTTAGTGCGGGCATCTATTGATGGACAAATAATCACAAAACGGATAGTGTATATCAAATAAATAATAACTATGCTCGATACTAAAATTTTAAAAGTGAAAAAAGTAAAAAATGGGCTATACTATTTTATTGGATTAATTTTTCTTTTCTTAAATAAATTAAGACATACGATATTTGGATATACAACCCCGAGACATTATCCGATTACAGAGTTCGCCCGAGCAATCGAATACGATTTCAAAATTGTCGAACAATGGCTTGATTTTTTGCATAAGTATTCTGAAAATAGTTCAATCGAAGGTAAAACAGTATTGGAATTAGGTCCTGGGGCTGACCTCGGTGTCGGCATCATATTGTTGATGAAAAATGTAAAAAAATATAATGCGATAGATATTAACAACTTAGTGAAATCTGTTCCCGATAAATTCTACGAAATTTTATTCGATTATATAAGAAATACTAATAATAATAATGAAATTATAAAATTTCTTCGCTCACAATTGCAATTGACGCGACTGGGCAAAAACGATAGATTGAATTATATATACGACAAAAATTTCGACCTATCTATTTTGAAAAACGAGGATATAGATTTTGTATTCAGCCAAGCTGCGTTCGAGCATTTTGACGATGTCGAAAAAACGATTTCTCAATTGAGCGAAATTGTAAAACCCGGAACAATCTTAATATCGGAAATCGACCTAAAAACCCATACACGCTGGATTCGTGATGCGGACCCTCTCAATATCTATAGATATTCCGATTTCATTTACAATTTATTTAAATTCTCTGGCTCACCTAATAGAATTCGACCATACGAATACGAGACTATTTTGAAAAAAAATGGCTGGACTAAAATAGAAATTTTTCCATTAACAGTTCTCGATAAGGAATATTTATCAAAAGTTCAAAACAAACTGAATAAAAAATTCAGGGATAGCAAAAATCAAATGAATTATCTCAGTATTACTATATGTGCGACAAAAAAATAATTCTCGCTAACTAAAATGAACGATGTCTCACTCCCATTCGATAGTTGCAGGCGGTTTGCTGGTAATGTCATATACGACCCGGTTGACACCATCGACCTCGTTGACAATTCGAGCAGAAATTTTTCCGAGTATTTCATCCGGTATTTTCGACCAATCTGCGGTCATACCATCGGCGGAATCGACCGAACGCAGAACTACCGCATATTCATAGGTCCGCTCATCGCCCATAACACCGACACTCCGCACGGGCAATAACACCGCGAACGCCTGCCAAACTTTATTATACCAGCCACTACTTTTCAATTCATCGATAAAGATAAAGTCGGCATCGCGGAGAATTCGCAATTTCTCCTCTGTAACTTCACCGAGAATTCGCACCGCAAGACCAGGTCCGGGGAAAGGATGTCGCCAGAGCATATCATCCGGAATTTCCAATTCTTTTCCAAGTTCGCGAACCTCATCCTTAAAAAGTTCCCGTAGCGGTTCGAGTAATTTGAAACCGAGTTTTTCGGGCAGACCGCCGACATTGTGATGACTTTTTATCGTAGCCGATGGTCCCCTAAACGAGACCGATTCGATAACATCGGGATACAGAGTGCCTTGTGCCAGCCAACTGACATTCTCGATTTTCCGTGCCTCGCGCTCGAAAATTTCTATGAAAGTATGTCCTATAACTTTTCGCTTCTCCTCCGGGTCAGAAACTCCGTGCAGTCGCTGGAGAAAAATACCGCCGGCATCGACGAAGTGCAAATCGAAACCGAACAAATCGCGGAACTTCGCCCGAACATAATCGGATTCGTTCTTGCGAAGTAATCCATTGTCTATAAAAATCGGCACGAGTCTTTTGCCGATGGATTCTACGAGTATTTTCGCCACAACTGTCGAATCTACTCCGCCAGAATATCCTAAAACTACTCGCTCATCATCGGCGATTGTATTTCGTATATCCTCAATCTTCTTTCGGGCATAATCGCCAACCGTCCAATCGCTCGAGCATAGACAGATATTTTTGACAAAATTTTTCAATATCTGCGTCCCAAACTCGGTGTGTCGGACTTCGGGATGAAACTGCGTAGCATATATTTTTCGCGAAAAATCTGCCATCGCCGCAATCGGCAAACTATCCGTATGAGCAAGTCGGATGAACCCATCCGGTAAAACCTCTATGTTATCGCCGTGACTCATCCAAACACTCGAACTGTCGGGAATATTTTTAAGGATTTCATCGTGGTTATCTATCACAATTTTAGCAGGACCATATTCGCGCCGTTTGGATTTCGCGAGTTTGCCTCCAAATTTCTTCGCTATCAGCTGCATTCCATAGCAAATTCCGAGCACAGGGATTCCGAGTTCGAATATTTTACTATCGATATCGGGGGAACTCGGCTCGAGCACAGATGCAGGACCACCAGATAGAATTATTCCACGAACCGAATCATCTAAAAAACTCTCGAATGAAACATTGCAAGGTATGAGTTCAGAAAAAACGCCGAGTTCTCGTATCCGCCGAGTTATCAACTGCGAATACTGCGAACCGAAATCGATTACAACTATTTTTTCATTATACCTCATAATTTTCAATATAATTAAAATTTTGCATATAAAAACTAATATTAATCAGTATTTTCAATACTGGTGGAAATTTCTTCCCATTCATCCCATAGAAATTTCAATCGCTGTTCAACATTTTTTAGGTCATCAGCAATTTTTCTATATCTTTCGTAATTAGATGAAACAAAAGATTGACTTATTAAATTTATCAACTTTTGCTGTTCATCTTCGAGTTCGGCTATTCTCGATTCGATTTGTTCGAGTCGTGCTTCGAGCTTTTTCATCATATACTTCGACTTGCCCGAATTAGTCTTTCTGCGATTGTTCAATGCAATTTTTCGTTTCCCCTTCACCTCGCCAGCGTCCGATTCCTCACAGATTTGTTTCTCTAAATACCTGCTGAAATTTCCGATGAACTCGCCGATTCTCCCGTGCTCGAACGCCCAGATTTTATTCACAAAACTATCGAGAAAGTATCTATCGTGAGAAACGACAATAGCAGTTCCAGAATAATTTTTCAAAGCATTTTCCAGAACCTGACGGGATAGAATATCGAGATGGTTCGTCGGTTCGTCGAGTATAAGCAAATTAGCGTTTGATAGAACGAGACTCGCTATTGCAACTCTCGACCGTTCGCCACCGGAGAACGATTTCATCGGGCGGAAAGCATTATCATCGGAAATGGAAAACGCCCCGAGATGCGCTCGCACCTGTTCATCGCTGAGATACGGTGCGAAATCGGAAATCACGCTGTATGGCGTGCCTTCATCGGGAATATCAGCATAGGTCTGGGAAAAATATGCCATAGTGATACCCGCACCTATTTTGATTTCACCAGTTTGAACGGGTAAATGTCCCGAAATCAACTTCATCAAAGTGGTTTTTCCACAGCCATTCGGTCCTACCACACCGATTTTCTCTCCTCTTGCGACAATCGTCGAAAATCCATCGAACAATCTTTTCCCATCGTAGGAATAACCTAAATTTGAAATTTCTACAACTTTATTTCCTCCGCGCCTGCCTATATTCATTTGGATTTTAAACTGCTTATTACTGTCGATGCCCGATATATCGACTTTATCCATCTTTTCGAGCATTTTCCTCCGAGATTGTGCCTGTTTAGTTTTTTGACCTGCTATGTTCTGCCTGATGAATTCCTCCGTCCTGCGAATAAGTTCCCTCTGCTGCTTGTATTTTTTTATTTCCGCTTCTACAAGATTTTCACGCTGTCTTCTATAATTTTCGTAATTGCCTGTAAATACAACAATTTTTCCGCCAATAATTTCAGCGAACTTACTCACCGCGAGGTCGAGAAAATATCTATCGTGCGAGACGAGGATGAACGGTTTTTTAGTATTTTTCAGGAAATTCGCCAGCCACCTCAATCCATCGTAATCTATATGATTTGTCGGTTCATCTAAAAGCATAATATCGGGTTCGAGAAGTAAAACCGAAACGATAGCCGCTCTATTCCTCTCGCCACCTGATAGTTTGTCCACAATTCGGCTTTGCTTTTCAGCATCGAAACCCATTCTATCGAGCATCTCCTCGCACTTTCGAATGAGAGAGTATCCTCCGATAGATAAGAATTTAGTGATGATTCTATCGTGTTCATCGGGTGAAAGAGATGTGTCGGCGAGTTTGATATAGTATTCCCACCACATTTTATTCTGTTTCAGCACCGCATCCTTCAAACTAATTTCACCCACAAGACGCTGTTCCTGATGAAGATAACCTATGCGAAGATTTTTCTTACGATATATATTCCCCGAAGTCGGCTGGATTTCGCCCGATATAAGCCGTAGAAGCGTGGATTTCCCCGTTCCATTTCTCCCAACAAGAGCGATTTGTGTGTTCTCGGTTATCGTAAAATTAGCATCTCGTATAATTTCGTCGCCGTCGATTTTATACGATGCTCTGTCGAATACTATATAATCCATAAATTCTAATTACCGCATCTTCCGGATTCCAAAATTATTTTGAAATATTTTTGTATGTCATTGGAATTTCGCAATATATATCGATTATTTATCAATACAGTAGGAGTAGATTTTATTTTCAATCCATCCGATAAATTGAAATCATCCTTTAGAAGTGAATCCGCATATTTTCGAATTTTTTCGTCTATGTCCTTAGGATTTAAGTTCAACGATTTCATACAACTATCACTTTTTGAGGATATATTATAGCAGTGTATATAATCCCATAATTTTTCATTGAAATACTTTTGGATAATAATTTGCCTTTTGTCCTCGACTAATTCGGGTCTCCCGTGAAAAGATTCGAACTTGCCCGTTTCACTATCGTATCTAATTACGAAATGTAATGTTATACTATCTATATCCAATCCCGAAAAATCCTTCGCTAATAGTGATTCTTCCACTGCTTTCGAAAACGGGCATTTCGACATAATGAACAAATCGAGTTTGCCAGGTTTTTCATCTCTGTCCAGTAATGCCCTTGCAGGATATGTATTCGGGTCGGCTATATATACGCTATCGCCATCCAATTCGCAAGGTATCAAATATGAACCGAAGTGATTAAACGATGGATACTTATTGATATTATAGGAAATAATATATACGGGAAGAGATTTAATCTCGGAAACAGGTTTTTCATCTCCTTTGGTCAGATTATAACTTGAACTTTCCGCTGCATATTCGGGTTTTAGGGCATCATTCACTTTCCTGAGAATATCTTTTGACTTATCGTCTCCATACGGAACATATGTAGTTTTCAGATTCCCTGTTTCTTCCCTCAAAAATCTAACTATACTAAATGTGGAACTGCCATATCTTGTTGTATCGAGGGTGATAATCTTCAATGTCACAAGCGGTGCTTCGGTGTATTTACATTTTCCATCGACACAGCTCGATATATATCCAGCCCTCGGTGGACATTCGACATCTTTTTCACATTTCATTTTCGATTTATTCTCGACGAGTAAATTTTGCAACATAGTATATAGTGTCGGTAAATCACCTCGCCAATCTCGAACTTTCACGCCATCTAATAATATGGTCGGCGAGGCATTCACATTAAGACTATCCGTCAGATGCGCCTCGGATAAAGTAAGAGTATAACCACTCTTTTTTATATACTTACTCAATTTCTCCGGATTTATTCCGCACATTTCGGCATCTTTTACCCACAAAGTATCTTGATAATGACTGTTTTTACTCATAAGATAGCACCAGAACTTATCGGGATAATATTTTCGTATAATAATCTGCCGAGTATCCTCATCGACTTCTTTCTGCCCGTGAAGTGAGCGGAAACTCTCGGATGAACTGTCATAATCCAATATGTAATGAATTTCTATGTCTATTTCGTCCGTCAATTCAGAATGCTGAGAAATCAAATTGAATATTTGCGTTTCTGCCTGTGTTCCATAGGGACATTTCGACATAACGAACAGTTCGAGTCTGTGCATATCGCCGGCGAATGCGATAGAACCGAATATTAACAATGATAATATTATCTTTTCAGCACGCATATTAAAACCTCCTAATTTTAAACAGCATCACTTATTCTTTAATCGTCGATTTCTAAATTCTTCAACTTTTTGGATAAGTTTTTGCATCCAGCCGAATCCGGAGAATTTTTCCTCGAATGTAACGCGATAGAGCATAATCATCGCGATTACAAATAGCACGACATTTCCGCTCCACATACCGACTGCGGGCGAAACAATTCCTCTGTCTGCGATTTCCTCGCCACCTATTAGAAATGCCCAGTATAAGAGGAAAAATCCGAAGGAAAGCCCGACAGCGATACCGAGTCCGCCCTTTCTTGCCCATGTTCCAACTGGTGCGCCGACAAGTAAAAACACAAGACAAGCCAACGGAAGAGAATATTTCTTCTGATGTTCCGTCGCGAGTTTGCGTATTCTATAAAGAGCATTGGACACTCTAAACTTCATCTTGCGGATTTCGATGTATCGTTTTCGCTCGGAAATCATCGCCCGTCGAACCGCCGAGGATGTCAATCTCTTCCCATATCTTCTCGGAATATATAGCGAATCGAACGCACCAGCGATAATTTCTCTAATTCTCTGCCGAGAAGTATTTAAAATCGTTTCCTGCTCGGCTATTTTCGCTTTAATCATAGATATCGAAAGTTCTCTGTCCCCACGGCGTCTAACTCCTCCTCCACCGAGTTTCGTGCCGAGGTCGGTTATGTTTATAATCTGTTTATCAAAATGAGCAAGAGTATATCTGTTCGGGTCCTCGAGGTCTACATCGTGTATTTCACCGTTGTATAGCGTAAATTTGATTGCATCTGATTTTTTATCGTAATGCACCTCGCCATCGGGAGCAGTAATAACCCTCGGTTTGCCATCTGTCCGTTTCTCGTAAATCGAGATACCATAGAGTTTTTCAGCCTTGTCATCTATTTTATCGACATAGACGACAATTCCTGGAAATTTATCGATGAAAACACGCGGATGAAGTGCCACCATCGGCTTTTTCTTATGAATCTGCGAAAATAGTATTTTCGACCTAAAATTTGTGTTCGGAACGACTTTATCACCGAAGATAATCATCACTATCGATAAAAGTGCCATAATGAATACGGCGGGAACCATCGTTCGCCAGAAAGGGATACCAAGAGATTTTAATGCAGTTATTTCTCTGTCCTGCGAAAATCTCCCAAACGCCATAAGCGATGCCATAAGCGATGCCATAGGCACTGCGAGTGAAAACATCCAAGCAAGATTATAGACAAAAATTTTCCCCACCGTAAATACGGGAACACCTTTTGCGATTATTAAATCCAAAATTTTCAGTAAAAAATCTAATATCAAAACAAACAATATAACCGCAAGTGAACCTATAAATGGCGGTATCAATTCGCGAATTATGTATCTATCCAGAACTTTCATTCTTTTCAAATAAATATTCGATTAAAGATAGTCAAGAAGGTTATTGACTTTGTGAAATAATCTTATATTTTCCAATTAAATTATCTGAGGGGGATGAAATGAACGCTGCATTCATTTTTATTTTCGGGATAGTTTTTTTATTTCTTGGATTTACAATTTATGGAAAACACATCAGGGCAAAACTATTTCCCCTTTCGGAATCTAAACCGACACCGGCGAATACGATGACAGACGGAGTAGATTATGTTCCCGCTAAACCACTGGTTTTATTCGGTCATCATTTCGCATCTATTGCGGGTGCAGGACCGATAGTCGGACCGCTCGTAGCAGTCGGCGCTTGGGGATGGCTACCCGTTCTACTGTGGGTGCTGCTCGGAAGTGTCTTTATGGGAGGTGTTCACGATTATCTTGCTCTTATGATTTCCGTTCGCAACGGTGGAATCTCTATCGCTGAGGCAGCCGAGAAAGCGATATCGAAAAGAGCCAGATGGCTTTTTTCAGTATTCGTTTGGCTTTCGCTCGTGCTGGTTGTGGCAGTGTTCGCTGTGGTAACCGCCAAAACGCTTCTCGCACAACCTGAAATCGTGATACCGACAATCGGACTCATTCCTCTCGCGATGATATTCGGATACCTCAACTATAAAACAAAATTGCCACTCGGATTAAATACGGTTATCGCTCTTGCATTGCTCATCTTTATGCTCTATCTCGGAAGTATCTATCCGATACCACTTAAAGGGCAAATACTCTCTGTGTCGGCATTCACTTTTACCTTCGTTCTGCTTCTGATATATGCCCTATTCGCATCGATTTTACCCGTGTGGATACTTCTGCAGCCGAGAGATTATCTCTCCGTATGGATTCTTTTCGCAGGGCTTTTTGCCGGAGCAATCGGATTGATTGTAGCACATCCTAACATAAACGCACCGATGTTTTCTGGCTTTACGGGAAGTCAACAAGGTGCTATGTGGCCTATGCTTTTCGTAATCGTAGCGTGTGGAGCGATTTCTGGATTTCACTCGCTCGTCGCCAGCGGAACTACATCGAAACAGTTGGCATCCGAAAAGCAAGGATTAACGATAGGTTATGGCGGTATGCTTCTTGAAGGTGCATTGGCACTGGTCGCATTGTTTTCGGTATCCGCGGGATTGGTATGGGCGTCATCGACCACCTCTAATATGGGGATAAATTTTAAAACTCTCATATCCACAAAGGGCTGGATAGTGACATTCGCCACAGGTTTCGGTGAGATTACATCTCATCTGCCGTTCATAAGTCGAAAGGCGGGGAAATTGTTCGGGATGCTTATGCTTAATGGTTTCGTTCTTACAACACTGGATACGGCGACTCGTCTCGGAAGATTTCTCTTCACCGAAATCGTGACAGGCGGTTCCCCGCAATCGAAACGAGGTGTATGGTATTCTAATAGATGGTTTGCATCATTTGTGGGCATTGTATTTGCCTATCTTCTCGGCAGCACCAACAGTTGGCAAAGTATCTGGCCTGTGTTCGGTTCGGCAAATCAACTGGTGGCGGCTCTGTCACTGATTGTGGCGACGAGTTATCTTTTCGGCGTCAGAAAACCATCGCTATATTCGGCAATACCAGGGGCATTTATGCTGATTACTACCATCGGTGCACTCGTATATAAGAGCATAGATTTCGCCAATAAGGGAAATATTATGCTCGTTTTAGTCGCCGATATTTTGATTATACTTTCTATTTTGGTGCTTCTGGAAACCATTAAATTTTTCAAACAACGGCGTGCCGAATTATCGGAGGCAGATAGATGAAAATTTTCTCCTCGATTACATTCGTTGTCTTTCTTCTAATTCTTTCTGGCTGCACGAAAACACAGCCTATTAACGATAATAACGATAACAACGATGATGACAACCACAACGATACGACGGTTGTCGAGCAAAACGATGGTTTTATAGTTGTGGGACGAATACTGGGGGATTTCGTCCAATCTCACTATTTCGATATCGATAACGACATCTTAATCCCATTCGGCAGTCTGACATCGAGAGATGGAGTATGGAATGCGAATCGCGATTCTGTATATTTCAATTATGGCGGACTCGGTGAAGGCATTTGGACTGCTCCAATCGATTCGGAAACGCCGGAGCCGACTCTGATTTACGATTCGCCATATCCCGAAAATGAAATACTAAAAATTCCTTCTGGTTTTATCTTCAAAATAACCGATTCGCCGACTACACTTATGTTTTGGGATGGTGAAAATCTCGACACGGCATTTGTAGGAACTTTTGGAATGTGCAGCAAACTCAGAATCTCACCCGATAGTTCTTTGTTCGCATTTTATCAATATGGAATCGAACAACGGATTTACATAATAGAAATTGCCGACACTACTCCTTGGGATACACTTTGCACACTTCCAGGGCGGACATATTCTTGGCTCGATTACGACCCCGATAAAATATTTACCGCAAGCGATGATGGTGGAATAATTTATACAATCCGTGGCGAGCGAGATTCTACCCCCGTCTCACTGCCTCAATCGGGATATTCGGATGTCGCCGCTAAGGATTTCGAGATATTCGGATTGTTCGGAGTCGGCGATAGCACAGAGATATGGATACTTCCCGCCAATCTCTATATTCAGCGGAAAATCTGCTCGATTTACGGCACGCCGAAAGCATTCGATGTCTCGCCGTTCGACAATATAATCGCCGTCGCAGTCAATCAGGGCGACTTCGAATACATATATAAAGTGAATATCGACAACGGCTCGACCGAAAGTATTTTAATAGCAAACTTCATAACAGGGATACGATGGAAATGAAACCTCTCATAGGCATAACTTGCGGATGGATAGAATACAAACGGGGAAGGCCAGATTTACCCGACCCCGCATTCGACTACCTAAAATCACAATACAGCGAGCGAATA
>CAYRNI010000007.1:0-16095 GCA_964425665.1 uncultured bacterium | reverse complement strand
ATCCCGATACTCGGTATCTGTCGGGGTCATCAGGTTATAAATGTCGCTGCGGGTGGAACATTATATCAGGACATTTCCGAATTCTGGGATAATGGTGTCCCAGCAAAAATCGAGCATAGAACAGTTCCCGACGATACGGGGAAAAAAGTTCGCTCATATCATAAGGTTAAAATTTTGTCGGGGACTTTGCTCGAAAAAATATTGCGAAAGGATACGATAGTAGTCAATTCGTCGCACCATCAATTTGTGAAGATAACAGGAGAAAATTTAAAAATCTCGGCATTAGCACCCGATAATGCAATCGAGGGACTCGAACTTGTGAATTCATCGAGATTTCTGATGACTGTTCAATGGCATCCCGAGGCGATGGACGATGATAATTCGGACAAAATATTCGAATATTTCGTGGAGCAGGCAAAAAATCGACGAGGATAAATTCTGAGATATTAAATTTCCTTTAAACAAAATTTTGAAGAGGTGGATTTCTATGCGTTCATATTTGGATTGTATTCCGTGTTTTTTCAATCAAGCGCTGCGAGCGGGCAGAATGGCAAATCTTCCCGACGAAGAAATTATCGAAATTTTATATAGACTCGGCGATAATCTTCGCTCGATAAAACTTTCCGATTCGCCGCCGAAAACGGGGAAATTCGTATATAGTCTGGTCAATGAAATATCCGGAATGGACGACCCCTATAAGGATGTAAAAAAACAGCAGAACGAAACCGCAATGTCATTACTGCCCGAACTCTTTGAATATGTAAATTCATCGAAAAATAAACTCGATGCAGCACTTCGCGTTTCCTCGATTGGGAATATCATCGACCTCGGAGCACCGAATATAGGCGTGAATTTAGAAGAATTTTTGCACAAGGCATTGAATATCGAGCATAAACTATGGGATTTTAAGAAATTTAGCGAAAAAATCGAATCTGCTAAAAGTTTGCTTATTCTCGGTGATAATGCCGGCGAAATCGTATTCGATAAGGTGCTTTTGAAAACAATTAAGGAACTATTCCCTGAAATCGAGATAACTTATGCCGTTAGAGATGCACCTGTTATAAACGATGCGACGGCTGAGGATGCGATTTCAGTCGGCATCGACGAATTCGCTCGAATACTATCCACAGGTTCCGATGCACCTGGAATATTAATGGACGAAGTCTCTAAAAAATTTAAATTTGAATTCGAGAAATCCGATATTATAATATCGAAAGGACAAGGTAATTATGAAACTCTGGACGATGTGAGCCGTGATATATTTTTCGTCCTCACAGTGAAATGCGATGTGGTATCGAGACATCTGAATTTGCCGATTGGAGCATCGGTGCTTTATTATAAGAATTCGAGGTGATTTTCTATGCGAAAATGTTTCGTTTTAACTTTTGTGCTATTTTCGATAATTCTCGGCTTGCCCGCTGAAAGACCGGCGGTTGCACCAACCTACGATGGCGATGGTCCTATGCCATTTTCATCGAGTGCGATAACAGTTTCCGTTCCATATTCCAACAATTTTGAAAGCGACATTTCAGGATGGAGTTCTGATAATCGAAACGACCCAACTTGTATTCCACTACCACCGTTATCTTATTGCTCCGATATACAGTGGAATTGGCTCTCGAATCCCGAATTGATTCAAGTCGCATCCGATATATTCCCCGCTCACATAAACTTACCGGAGGAAGTTATCGATGGTTTATCTGTGGCGTATTTACCCGAGGCACACAGCGGAAACAAGGTATGGTGGTGCGGAAACCCGACAAATGGAACATATGTCGGCGACCCATATGACCCTGATTTAACCGTTCCTCTCGTTGAACCGAACCCTTATGGAAATTCCTACTGCTGGATGGAGGCTTGGCTGACTTCACCTATTTTCAATACCGCTGGGCTTTCGGAGGTCTATATGTCGTTTTGGACTTGGTGGGAAGTAGAATGTATAGATATATATTCATTCGATATAATGGAAATTTCCATCTCTGTCGATGGCGGAGCGTGGATGGCAATCGATACATTAAATCCGCCATTTTCGAGACTTCCCGGCTGGAACGCCAACGACTCGTATTCCAGCGGTGGTTATCTTCAATATGGACAATGGGTTCTATGGACTTATGACCTTTCTGCATACGCCGGGCACAATATACAGGTTAAGTTTCACTTTTACACAATCGACCAATTATACAATGCCTTTCGCGGATGGTTTATCGATGATTTCTACATCGGTGGTGGTCCTGAACACGGCGAATTAAATTGGAATCTCGATGCGCCTTCGGCACTGTCAGCAGTCAATTGCCGCTTCGACCCGAACCCATTCGATGTAGATTTCTCGGTATGGAATTCTGGTGGAACATCTGTGCATTCTGTGACCGCTACTATTATACTTCCCGATGGACTTCATCTGGTAAGTGGTGACAGCATTTTCAATCTCGGCGACATTGCTCCCGCTGAAACTATGAACACTTCTTGGGAAATATTCGCCGATGATACTATCGAGGGAACAAGGTGTATCGAAATTTTGCTGACATCTGCGGATTCCATTCGTGGTTATCGCGACAATTTCGACGAGGATACCGCTCGATTTTTCGTCGGCGACCCATCCGGCAATTTCGACTACACCGATGCTGCTACAATTGCCCCCAGAGCGACAGGAACGCCATCGGGTTCTGGTCTTGCTGGCATTCCTGCGGGCGGAGGAATTTATCCCGAGGCGGATGACTGGACTTTGACATCCGTTCCATTCGATTTGACAGGTTTTACGGAATGTTATATAAGTTTTTGGCACTGGCTCGATGTCAGAGAGAGTGGAATGGATATGGAAGGTATAGATGGTGGTATCGTGGAGATAAATGTCAATAGCACCGGCTGGCAGCAGCTCGATGAATTCGCTACTGGTATGCTTTCGCCTCGATATACGGGATATATACGAAATGGGATATCTAATCCTCTCGTATATAAATTATCGTATTGTAATGATAGCGGTGGTTGGATTTTCGTTCAGAGCCACGATTTGATTTCGCTCGGATATTGTTCTCCCGGAGATATATTGCAGGTTAGATTCAGGTTTGGCACAGGCTATTTTACTCCCGACCCATCAAATTCAAACGGCTGGTATATAGACGATTTTGCTATCTCATCTACGGGGCATCCTGTGGGTCCCTATAATATAACGCACTGCATTACATTTCCGCTTGTCGACCCTCCGCGACTTTCGATTTCCGACGATAGCATATCCATTTGTGCAGGCGATACTGTTTCACTTATGACAACTATAATGAGTGGAACATCACCATACGAATTCCACTGGACACCCGAAACTGGATTATCATCACCCCATAGCGCAAATACTTATGCATTCCCTGAAACAAGCACTACATATATTTGTTCGGTCGTCGATTATTTTGGATGCTCGGATACCGATACAGTTTTCATCTATGTCGACAATGTTCGGATTTATGTCGATGGTGATACCGCCGTGTGCTATGGTGATACCGCCCTTTTAACATCCACAGTTACTGGCGGAATAGAACCATATACATTTTCTTGGTATCCCACGGATGGAGTTATTTCCCCTGACTCTCAGAACACACGGGTCATAGGAACTTCATCCAATTGGTATATATGCACCTTTACGGATGGTAATGGCTGTTCGGCAAGAGATAGTATATATCTCGATGTCCATCCATTGCCATCGGCTTTCAATCTTATTTCCCCCGACGATAACGATTCGATTCTCGTCGGCACCGTGAATTTTATATGGACACAATCTGAATATGCTGACGATTATACTATAATATTAAACGGTGATACCATCGGTTATACTACCGATACTACATTCGAACATCTCGTCTCTGAATGTGGTTATACTTATACTTGGTCGGTTATCGCTCACAATGAGTGTGGCGATGTATCATCGGGAGATTTTACATTCTATACATATTCTTGCGAAGGTCCTCAAGTATATATAATCGAGCCAACTCCAAATGCTTGGAGTGCCTGCGATGACCAAAATATAATACTCGCTATATCGGATTCTGATGGTGTCGATGATTCCTCAATCGTGCTAACTGTAAATGGAACTGATTATACTGTCGATGGAGCAATTCTTTCTTTCGATGGTGAAACACTGCGGTATTCGCCGACTATAACATTTACCGATGGCGAGCATATAGATGTCTGTCTCGATTCTGCTTGTGATATTCACAGCAATTGTATAGATAGTCCTACTTGCTGGAGTTTCGATATCGACCTATCTCCTCCGAGTGTATGGAATGAATTTCCGAGCGGAACTATCGATTCGATTCCCGTATATGCTGGCTTTAATCTGGACGATTCGCTCTCCGGTTTAGATTCTTCATCTTTATCAGTCAGAATAATTTTCAATGGCGACACATTCGAATTGTCATTGGATAGCGGACTCATCGTATTCGGCGATTCATTCTCTTTCGATATTTCAGGACTCGATTTCTCCCCAGGCGATACAGTTTATATTTGCGTGAATGCGAATGATTCTCCCGACTACTGTCCACCTAATACTCTCGATACTTGCTGGTCCTTTATCATAGCTCCTTGTAGTTTAATCGCCAATGCTTGCGAGGATATTTTTATCTGCCCTGGGACATCTGTTCAACTCGGTGCATCACCACCTGCATATAATGGCACACCGCCATATCATTATATTTGGACAACAATTTCAGGTGATACTATAGATTCCATTCCTAACCCAACTGTTTCTCCTGATACTACGACAACTTATATATTGACTGTTTATGATTTCCATATTTGTTCTGCGACAGATACAGTTACAGTATTTTCCGAATTCGAGCCTATTTCTGCCATAGAACTGCTCTATCCACCAGCAGATACATCGATTCCACCCGGACCTATTACATTATACTGGCATTCGTTAGGTGGGACTTCGCCTATCTATTACAATGTTATACTCGATGATTCGATTATAGCAAGTGGTATCAATGATACATTTTTCACCTATGATTTCGGTTGCGATGAAACTCATTTCTGGTCGATTGTTGCCTATAATATATGTAGTCAATCTATTCCGCATTGCGATTCGATAGATATAACATATATCGAAGATACTACTCTAATATATTATTGCGATTCGGTTATAATTCCTTCTGGATATCCATCCGATACTATACCATTCCATACATTTCCCTGTGAAGGTCCTATAGCACATATATTGAGACCTACACCCAATTCATATACCTCCTGTAATCCTGAAACTATACTAATTCAAATCGATGGGGACAGTATAGTAGATTCGAGTATTGTCATTCGTGTAAATGGTATAGAATATACTACGGATTCTGTAGAACTCGATTGGAGCGAACCATATCTTACTTTTCTTCCATCGACAGCATTCTCCGATAGCGACACGGTAAATGTTTGCTTGCTCTCTGCGAACGATATATACGGCAATCCACTTACGGGCGATTCACTTTGTTGGCAATTTTACACCGATTATTCTTCGCCCAATATAATCGGTGCTTATCCCCCATCCGATACGATTCTTTTTACATCACACACTCAAATTTATTTCGAACTGGACGATTGGCTTTCATCACCGGATACAAATTCCATTCAAATATATATAAATGATATTATACTATCTGATAGTTGCATAGAAATCGCAGATGCTCATTGCGGAGGGCATTGCTTTATCATATCGATAGATACTTCTTGTTTTGAATTTTCAGGATGCGATACTGCTTATATAAGAGTTCTTGCGACAGATACAACAGATTACTGCGACGATAATATATTAGATACATTGTGGTCATTTTCTTTCGATTGCGAGGGACCTTATGCGGAAGCGATATATATTCCACCATTTTCATACAGCTCGTGCGAAAATGATTCCATCATTATATATTTATGGGATTCACTTCCAGGCGTGGATACTTCCTCTATATCAATATATATATCTCCAATCGGCACATTTTCTTGGGGAGACCCAGAATTGACATACCGCAACGATTCACTTATAGTCAGACCGAGTTCCCCCTTGCCCGATGAAGGAGCAATTTCCGTCGAACTGCTATCTGCAAACGATTTATTAGGCAATCCACTTCACGATACGCTTTTATGGACATTTTATACCGACAAAATTCCACCGATTGCATATAATTGGTATCCTCTATGCGGAGATTCAATTTCTGATATATCGCCAGAAATTTCTATCGAACCATACGATTCTGGTTGCGGTATCTTTCTCGATAGCACTGAACTTTCGATAAATGACACATTAATATTCACTTTCTCCGATGGCGAAATAAGTTATAGTGGCGGAAGACTCGTATTCGACCCGGACGATTTTGGCATTCGCTTTTCCGGTGGCGATAGTATAGTTATATGTTGGCATCTCGTAGATTGTGCAGACGATATATGTTCTCCGAATTTCCTCGATACTTGCTGTGTATTTTATATTTCATCCGGGGGTCCTATATGCGATATACGATACCCGAGCGATTCTATCTGGGATGCCTGTAATCCTGATTCTATTCAGATATTTCTCCAAGATGAGGATGGTATAATCACATCTTCTATAAGTTTCGATATATGTTTCGGGGATGCTTGCACTGATTGTGATACATTCACTACTTCATCTGCCGAAGTTCGTTGGCTTACAGAATGGGATGATTCATTGGAATTTTGGTTTGTTCCAGGTATTTCTTTCTCAAACGGCGATACCATTTGTATTCACATATTGACCGCGACAGATTCGCTCGGCAACTCACTTTCCGATGGTGTCGCAGATTCTATTATATTTTACACCGATTTTACACCACCAAATATATGGGGTGAATACCCGACTGGCGAACTGACAACTATTCCCAATATCGCCGGATTCCATCTTGCTGATTCTCTATCAGGTTTAGACACATCTTCGATATCCACTTTCATCATTTTAGATGGTGATACCATATATGTATCTTATTCTAATATTTTGGATTCATTTTATATATCCTTAGACTCGATAGAATTTACACCATCTGATACAATTACTATATGCGTTTCAGCAGGCGATTCACCCGACCTTTGCGAACCGAATATTCTCGATACTTGCTGGTCTTTTATAACCCCTCCCTGTGGACTAATTGTAAATGCTTGCGAGGATGCTTATATATGTCCGGGCGATGAAATTACATTGGGAGGCATTCCTTCTGCCACTGGTGGAATCGAGCCGTATCGATATCTTTGGATTACCTCGAATAACGATACTGTTGACACAATCGCAAATCCTGTCGTTTCTCCTGATACGACTACTACATATATTTTATTCGTTCGCGATTCTTATGGATGCACCGATAGCGATACTATTACTGTTTTCGCCGATTTTCACCAAGTCACTTCTGGTGAATATATATATCCCCCAGCGGATACTACATTGCCACCGGGTCCCATAACTTTAATTTGGCACAACATAGATGGAACACTGCCTATATATTACAATCTATATTTAGACGATACTATTATACGGGAAAATATTCTCGATACATTCGTGGTTATCGATATACCTTGCGGTGAAACACATACCTGGTCGGTAGAATTGTATAATATATGTTACGATACCATACCTCACTGCGAAGGAGATTCCATTTGGTATCAAACAGATAGTAGCATATATATTATAGATAGTATGAGCAATCCTTGGGGTTGGAGCGGTAATCCCATATTCCATACATATCCTTGCACGGGTCCTGTCGCTTCATTCGAGCATCCATTCGATAGCGCATTTTCATCCTGCCAAAATGATACCATTATTCTTTCAATTTACGACTCCGATGGCGTGGTAGATTCAAGCATAACAATCACTATTAACGGTATTACATATACTGTGGAATCCTCCGAGATACAATGGTCAGAACCTACATTAACATATATATCATCGACGGAATTCGCTGATGGGCAAACTGTTTCCGTATGCATAGATTCGGCAAATGATATATACGGAAACCCGCTAAATTCACCACAGTGCTGGGAATACTATATCGATAAAGCTCCTCCCAGAATAGATGTAATTGAGCCAGATACAACGGTCAATGTGCGAAATTACGAACAAAATATAACATTCGATATAAGCGACCGAGGTTCTGGAATAGATATATCTTCAATCACATATTATATCAATGGTGTGAATCAAACCGAAAACCTCGTTCTGACAGGAGACAGCGAGAACCTGCGATGTAATTTCAACACACGAGATATATTAGGGCAATTCGTTCCCGGAGAAACTGTGTTCGTTAGTATAGCTGTATGCGATTCCCCCGATTTTTGTGCCCCAAACTGCTCACAACTTGATTTTACATTCATAACTGTTCCCGAGGCTGCTTGCTATGTTCATCCCAATCCATTCACGCCCGATGGAAATAACATAAACGATTTTACTGTATTCGATTATCCATCTATGTTTGCAAAAGAAGCGACAATAAAAATATTCAACTTGCGTGGTGTAGAAGTATTCAGTAAAAACATTGGTCCAATTGACGACTATAGCGAACAAGGTCGACGACAGTGGAACGGAACCGATGGAAATGGTAAAAAACTTCCTGACGGTATCTATATGTATATTATAATCGTAGATGGTGAAGTTGTTTGCAATGGCACGGTAGTTCTTGCTAGATAACATTTACAATTCGATATCTCCCAGAACTCGATTAAGCAAAACGAAAATGTTCGATGTTTAAAGTATAAAAATATCAGAACCAGTTCAGAAGGACGGTAGCGATGCCGAGATATATCGCCAATCCTATTACATCGTTGAAGGTGGTAATAAATGGACCTGCTCCGAATGCGGGGTCTGCACCGAACTTCGAAAGAAGAACAGGAACATTACTTCCAACGATAGATGACACGGACATAGCGGCAAAAATTGCTATCCCCGCGATTAAACCGACACGGATATCGCCCCATACAAATCCTAATGAAAACAATAATATACCGGTGAAAATACCGAGAAGCATCCCAGCAACGATTTCTTTTAATATCGCCTTCCCATGATGGTAATGTCCCCATCTCGAAAGTGCTATTCTTCTAATCATAACTGTTGCCGATTGTGTTCCCACATTTCCACCGAGTGCCATAATAAGCGGGATAAAACTTGTCAAGAGAATCACCCGACGAAGTGTGTTAGAAAAACTTTTTAGAACCAATCCAGAAATCAATTCGCCAACAAATGCAATCAAAAGCCAGGGAATTCTTCTTTTAATGTTATGGATACTTGTATCTTCTTCCTCTTCGCCGACAATACCGACTATTTTGTATAAATCCTCACTAGCCTCTTCATCGACAACATCTAAAACATCGTCGATAGTAATTCTTCCGATGAGTTTGTTGTCTTTGTCGACGACGGGGGCACTAACAAGGTCCTTCCTTCTGAATAGGTCCGCGACAAATTCGCGGTCGGAATCAATAGGCACAACAACCTCGACCTTATCTGCGATATCCGATAATTTCGACGCCGGCGATGAAACTAAAAGTCTTTGTATGGGCATCGCTCCGAGAAGCTTCCCATCATCGTCGGTGATAAAAATCTGGAATATTTCCTCTATATCGTTTCCAAAGCGGACGAGGTCTGCGATTGCCTGAGCGACAGAATAATTCCCGGGGAGACTTTCGACCTCGTGAGCCATAATAGCACCGGCGGATTCCTCAGGATGCGAAATAAGTTCCTCGATTTCTGCTCTATAATCCTGCGGAAGTTTCTCGAGAATCTCAGGGATTTGTTCGTCCTCGAGTTCCGAAACGAGGTCGGCGGCATCATCCGATGGCAAATTCTCGATGAATTTAACGATTTCCGTAGCGGGAATATATTTTACAACCTTAGAACGCAGCTCGGGATATAAAAGCATAATTACATCAGCGGCAAGTTCGGAATCGAGTGAAATTAGAATTTTCGCTATATTTTCTGCATTTCCCGTTTTATCGAGCAACTCGGCGATTTCATCATCTGAAAGCTCGCTCAACATATCTCGGATACTTTTGAAATCGCCGTTCTCGAGGTATTCGGATAATTGCTCCATATACTTTTCTATGTCGTTTTCGCCTTTTCTCATAGTTTGAAATTAAAGAGCAAAATAGAAAATTCCAAATATTTTATTTATAAAATACGAATCGAACATTACCTCGCAATTTTCATTATAAAAAATCTATTGACAAAATATCAATGATTTATATCTTAATCCAAACAAGCACTAAAAAGGAGGCAATTATGAAGAAAGCCATTTTGATTATTGCATTGGCCGGACTTGCTTCGATTTTTTTGTTCGGCGGATGTAATGGGTCTGGTGTAGCCACCGAATTGAAACAACAATATGACGAACTGAGCACCAAATTGGACACAATGAACGGTGACCTCGCAAAACTTCAAGGCAAGGTGGACAGGTTAGAAAAAACGATTAACGATTTACAGAAAAATCACCCAGAACTCTTCCAACAGCCAGAAACACAGCAGCAAACAACTGAGGTTAAACCCGCAACTACCGATCAACCATCAACATCCCAACAAAAAGAAAAAACTAAGTCAACTGGCAAAAAGAAAATAAGAAGAAGAAAATAACTTTTCAGGTTGGTTTTTCGAGAAAATGAAATATGGAGGAATTCACTATGAAAAAGGCTTTGTTTCTAACATTATCGGCTGTGCTTATTTTGAGTATTTTCATCGGTTGTTCGGAAGAACCATCTAATCCTGTCGAACCACCACGGAATTTAACTATCACCGCCAATGCCGATGGACTAACTCTCACCTTGTCTTGGACAAAATCTCTCAGCGAAGATGACGAGGATGGTATCGACGGATACTATGTCTACTTTAACGATGAAATAGTAGCAGATTTGGCGGAGGGCACATATCAATATCAATTCAGTCCCGATGCACTTGGGGATATTTCCGTTTCGGCATATCGTGGCGATGAGGAAAGTAATTTGGTTACAGTAAATACCGAACTTGTCGAACGCACAGGAATTTCATTGGATTCTTGGACGGGTTCGGATCCGAGTTCTATAGGATGGGACCGCACAACAGGATACTATACATTATACAACACAATATCTGAAAATGCTGGCGATATAGATTTAATATGGGATAGCAGAGACAATACACTCAACTCACCCGACTTAGATGATTACTTTGGAGCAGATGGGCGAAGTTCCGCTATTTCTGATGCAATTGCAGAAACCGACAGCGTAGCACCTGCGGATTTCTATAACTACACGGAAATTACCGTTGGAGATATTTATGTTGTTAAATTAATTACTGATGGAACTTACTATGTTCGCATTCAGACTGAAAGCGAATCCGATGGTGTGCTGGTGATTAGCTACGGTTTCCAAAAGATTCAAGGATACAAGAGATTACAGTAGTCGTATTGAAAATTGTTTACAATTTAACTCGCTCCGCTAAAATTGGAGCGAGTTTTTTATTCATTAAAAAATATCAAGCGTAAATTTTAGAAACATTCTGTGTAAATACAAGGCACTATTTTCACTTGCCTTCTGAGTAGAGTCGCTTATTTTCGCCCTATGGTATCATTCGAATTACAAGCGGTAGATTCCAAAACGGGCGCACGAGCAGGGATTTTACATACTCCTCACGGCGATATTCCAACTCCGGTTTTTATGCCTGTCGGAACACAAGGGACAGTGAAAACTATGCCTTGGCGCGATTTAATCGATTTCGATACGCGGATAATCCTATCGAATACTTACCATCTATACCTTAAACCTGGGCACGAACTAATCGCTCGTCTCGGCGGTCTGCACGAATTTATTCGATGGAACAGGGCAATACTAACCGATAGCGGAGGATTTCAGGTTTTTTCGCTATCCGACTTGCGAAAAATCACCGACGAAGGCGTGATGTTTCAATCGCACCACGATGGCAGCTATCATTTTTTTACGCCAGAAAAAGCTATCGAAGTGGAGTATGTTCTCAGACCCGACATTATGATGTCTTTCGACCAGTGCACAGACTACCCGATTTCCGAAATAGATGCAAGAATTGCGGTCGAACGAACATTCCTCTGGGCAAAGCGAGGGTATGAACGCTGGACAGAACTCGTCGGCGATGATAAGCAAATAGAAAATGCTCCATCGCTATTCGGGATTATTCAGGGAAGTGTATATCCGAATTTGCGTAGGATTTCCGCCGAACAAATCCTATCGATAGATTTTCCAGGATACGCAATCGGTGGACTCTCTGTCGGCGAACCGAAACAGGAAATGTTCGATATCCTGAAATTATTACTTCCGATAATGCCATCTCGAAAACCTCGCTATCTGATGGGAGTCGGCAAACCGGAGGATATTATACGCGCCGTCGCACTGGGAGCAGATATGTTCGATTGCGTCCTGCCGACAAGAAATGCTCGGAATGCATCGGTATATACTTGGAATGGTAAAATGTCGCTCAAAGCCGCATACTATGCCGAGGATACCCGCCCAATAGATGAAAATTGCGGATGTTATACCTGTCGGAATTATACACGCGCGTATATCAGGCATTTGTTCTCGGCGGGAGAACTACTCGCTCCATATCTTGCAACACATCATTCCATATACTTTTTTATGGATTTTATGCGAAAGATTCGCCAATCAATTCTCGATGGTAATTTTAGTAATTTTATGAAAAATTTTCTCGAAAATTTCAATACAGAAACACAACATCATTAGTTTCCCGCTATCGAGCGAAATGCAATAAGGTCGATACGATTCTATCACATTCTACTGCGAGAACGGAACAGGTATGAATGTTATTATGAACACGAAAATCGATATGTATCCGATTATTTTTCTCTTTTTATCGAGAGGTTCGAAAATATCCAGAGTTATCGGATGTTTGATTCCGAGAAAGAAAAATATCACCGATGCCCAGAATACCCATCCTTTCCAGAAAAATCCCAGAGGAATTAGAGCGAGAAAAACTATCCAAGAAATTCTACGAGACCTTTCGCCCATAAGTGCGTATATTATGTGTCCGCCATCGAGTTGACCGATTGGCAGAAGATTCAGCGATGTAACGAAAAGTCCAATCCAGGCGGCGAAAGCAGGCGGCGATAGGAATAAGTCGCTTCCCGCAGGCGGATTGCCCAATATTATTCTCGATGCGAGCCACATAAGTATAGAATTTCCGAGTTTAATACCGTAAAAGCCTTCCTTAACGGGAACGAAATGCGATGTGAAAAGCCCCCATATCAAAACAGGAATAGCGACGACAAATCCTGCAAGTGGACCTGCTGCACCTATATCCATCAATTCTCGGCGGTTCACAATCGGCTCGCGGATTTTGATAAATGCCCCGAATGTCCCGATTATAGTCGGTGCTGGAATAAAGTATGGCAGAGTCGCATCGATATTATGTCGCCTCGACGCAATATAGTGCCCCATCTCGTGAACACCGAGTATCAGCATAAGTGGAACAGAGAATTTTAATCCGCCCAAATACCAGTGAAAACTCACCTTTCCCCCCTGAAGCACCGCACCCATAAATGTGGTGGTGAAAACCGTAAGAATAAAAAGAACAATATTTATCCATATTTTCTTCGGTTTCTTTGATTTCTCCTGAAACGGAATCGGTGTTATCGTATATTCATATTTTTCAATCGGTTGTTTCATTTTTTCTTCTCTTCCGCCATTCGAGGAATTTTTTCCACCAGTAATTACCATCGACCATCACATTCGCCGTAAAACTCCTCTTTATTTCATCGTGACCGATATAGTTGTCTGAATTTTTATCCTCGTATTGTTCGCGATATCTGATACCTACTTTAACCGATATATGCGGCTTGATACCTATTTCAAATCCCCAGTTTTCACCATCACTCTTATGCCTAAGTAATTGTGATACATTCTTCTGCTCGATAAATATCCTACTGGAAATTACATAATCCGTAAATGGATATTCATTAAAAAGAGACAGACTGAAATTTTCATCGCGATTGCTGCCACGATATATGTCCCTAAAATGCAAATCGAACTTTGCGTAATCGGGAACGACAATGGCAAATCTATAATTCCATCCATAGAGCCAACCTTTTTCTCCGCTCAACTCCGAGCAACGAGTGATAAGTTTAAGGCTATCGTTCTCATCGTGAACAAACCGCGCCTTGTCGAACTCATAGGTTCTATCGAAAACGCCCGAAATAAAATGAGGCGACTGAAATGCCGAACCGATTGAAAAATCGAACCATTTTATACCGACACCGAGATTTGGAAACGATACTCCAGCACCGAGCGAACTCAATATCGCTCCCTCTCCACCGACATTTGTGCTAATAGATTTATATTTGAAAAAATTGTATCTGAAACCTCCGCCGATACCGTGCAATTGTCGAGTATCGAAATCGCCATAATTCTGTGGATTGCTCGCAACGATTATGCTATCACTCCGACGATTATATTCGCTCGGTTCAGGGTCGATTCTATCGGGGTAGCCATCACCGTCGCTGTCTTCGATATTGCTAAAAATATCAAAATCGCCAGCATAGAAAAATTTTAAAAACATTCGCTCGCTGCTCTCACCCTCGATATCGATACCGAAAAGCCGCGGATACAAAATATCGTTGATGAACGCTTTTGCCCGCAGATGCTGATAGTGAAATTGTAATTCTACACCATTTAATTTCTCGAACGGCAAAAAAACCGCATTATTATAATTAGCGACAAGAATTCCATTGCCAAAGGTGAGATTTTCAATCAGTCCTGCACGCATATAGAATAGGTCATCGGGATGAAAAAGTTCGATATAGTATATGTGTTCGAGCAAATCTTTCCACTCATCCCAGGCAGGCGTGTAAAATCCGCTTGTGGTAGAAACCGCTCCCCACAAGTCGTAGACAAACTTAATTTTCCAGATTTCGAGTTTATATAAAATCCCGCCATATCCATATTTTTCACCCTCGTAAGTCGCTATACCAGCGTATCCTCTGGTCGATTGTTTTACCATTTTTCCGCGACTACTTGGGAATTCGAATGCAAAATTTTCCGCAGGTATTTTTCCCGAAGCAACCAAATCGAAAAGATACTTCACATCCTTCGATGGCTTTTCATACCAATCAGAACTCGGCGGAGAATGCCCTTTCCAAAGAACATAATCTCCCTGACCCAGTGCCTTCATTGAACCGTTCAGTTCGAGCCAAACACTATCGCTCGATGCATATCTCACAGTGGCGGAATCGGCATATACATTCAGGCACAATGTATCGGGAGGATTTTCGATATGAATCGTCACAGTGCCGGAAAAAATTCTAAACAACGAGTTCATCGAATCGAATTCGAAAACTGAGTTTTTAGCGAGTTCTATAATCTGACCCGAGCATATCAGAATATATACATTCGACCTACCCGACGATATCTTCACACCATCTAAAATCTGCGAACCGATTGGAATTATTCGAGTGCTATCATCAAAACTCGCCGTGGCTCGCCCGAACAAAAGGACAGGATATTTTTTTGCACTTTGTCCAAATGAGATACAGAAACAAACCGCTATCGTTATAATAAAATATCTTGACATCGTATTACTCGATACAACAAAACACAAACCAGAAAATTCTATTCTCTCTCGACGGCGAACATTTTTTCCAATTCCTCGAATGTCGGTATGTCCTGAGGAGAATTCAATCCGAAAACTTTCAAAAACTTTGTCGTCGTTCCATATATGAATGGTCTTCCCGGAGTAGATGCCCTTCCGCGAAATGTTATAAGCCCCTGTTTGAGCAGTTGATTTATGGGACCTGCCGAATTCACACCGCGAATTTTATCTACCACAGGTTTTGTTATAGGCTGTTTGACTGCGATAATAGCTAAAGTTTCGAACATCGACCTCGTCAGATGAACTCCACGGTTTTTACCCAATAGTTCCTCAATCCAAGGTGCGAAATCGGGCAGAATATAAAGTGCATATCCGCCTGCGACCTGCCTGATTTCAAAACTGCTTCCACTTCGGCGATATTTCTCATTTAGCTTCGCTATTATCTTCTGGACAATCTCTCGTTCTATACCTGCTATTTTTGCAATCTTTCTATCCGTCACAGATTCGGGCGATGCAAAAATCAACGCCTCGACAATAGATTCTGT
>CAYRNI010000006.1:20272-35296 GCA_964425665.1 uncultured bacterium | reverse complement strand
GATTTGTCGATAATTTTTTCGATATTTTCTCCGAGAATAACTCCGGCTGTCGAAAGTGCGTCCGCGGTGAGCGCATCGGGAGCTATAATCGTGCAGGCGTTAGCACCTCTTGCGGGGTAGCCCGTTCTCGGGTCGAAAATGTGATGATACCTGACACCATCGAGGATAAAATATCGCTCGTAGTCCCCTGCCGATGCACATCCATAACCTTGCGGAAGTTGAAACTCGCCGATGATACCATCGCCACGAGGATTCGCTATGCCGATTGTAAATTTTCGCTTTCTGTTCCATCCGCGGATATTTCTGCCGGCATCGATGAGAAAACCCTCGATTTTAGAGTCATTTTTGCATATCGGCAGAATTTTTTCGTATATCTCATCGACAACGAAGCCTTTAGCGAACGCCCCCAAATCGATTTTTATATCGCCGGAAACGATTGCAGTTGTGTCGTCGATTATATTTAAATCCGATTTTCTAACGAGTTCCAGCGCCGAATCGATAGAACTTCTCGCAGGGACAAATTTTCCCTTTGCACCGATTCCCCATAATTGAACTATATGCCCGATTTTCGGTTCGAGCATATTATTAGTCGATTTTCGCCATTGGAAACTTTTACGGAGTATTTTTGAAAGTTTTACAGGTATTTTTGTCGTCCCCTGCCGAGATGAATTCAGTATCCACAGAGCAGATTTCGGAGAATAGATATCGAGAAGTGAGTCCCATCGAGCGTATTCGTCCTCGGCGATAGTAAATATTGTATCCAACTCGCTTTTTGCGGGATTGCCATATACTTTTACACCGACGACCGTATCGAAATATATCCACTGCCGAGAATGAACGGGTTCGGTTTTCGAACAGCCGACATAAATGGCGAGTATACAAAACAAAATGATGATTGATAACGATTTTTTACTTGAATCTGTCATCTGCTTTGGTGGATTGCACCTTGTCTTTATTTTTTTCTAACCATCCGATTTTTTCCACATCGAAAATATCGAACTCGGGGACATACGGTTTTATATCTAAAAGCGGTGTGCCATCGACTATATCGACATTCTCGATATGAATTATATTGCCTTCGATTTCCAGGAGTTTGACCACCGAAATACCGATGGAATTCGGTCGCTTAGGTGCTCTCGTCGCGAAAACCCCGTGGATTTTATCCTCCATAAACGGTTTCACCCGCAACGAATAGCCCTCGGAGAGATGAAAATGATAGAGCAAAATGATATTCGAAAATTCTTCGAGGTCCTTCAAGCCATCGGTAAATTTCGGCTCTATCTCGATAGTGCCTTCGATATTTTTTGCCCCGATTGGCTGTATCGGAACTCCCTCGATGGAGTGAAATGGCGAATGGATTATGCCTATGGGTGTATATATTATTTTGTCCATAATGTTATCCTGTTCGATTGTTAAAATCCATTTAAAATAATAAAAAAGTTCCGCCAGACAAAGCGGAACTTTTTTCATCGGATAATAATTTATTTTATCTTACTTTATCAATGTCATTCGAGTTGCGTATGTTCCGTTCGATGTTGTCAGCCGACAGGTGTAAATTCCACTCGGTATGTTTTTCCCGGAACTATCCTTGCCGTTCCATATAACCTCGTGAGTTCCAGCGCCGAATTTGCCATCTGAAACGACCGAGATAACTTTTCCTGAAACATCTAAAATCTCGATTCTGATATTGTCATCATTCGGCAATGTGAACCTAATCGCGGTGCTGCTGTTGAATGGATTCGGTGTATTGCTCAAAAGTATAGGTGTTTTCGGTTTTGCAGGTTTTTCATTTATACCCGTTGTTGTTAGTCCGAGAGAATCTAAAACTTTGGAGAATACATAATTCCGCGTTTCGGGCTCTGTGGTTCCAGCATCTATCGAGCCGAAATATATGGATGAGAATACGACTCGGCAGGTTCCATTATTGTAATATATAACCCTTGTTCCATCACCGACTGGTGCGGGGTCATCGGTCTGCGAATTGAGAATCGCCTCGGCTCCCGCAATGGGTGCGATTTCATCTGCGGTGAAATCGGCGACAGTATTGTATGCGTAGTTCACATCGAATGGGTCGGTTTCATCGAAGAACGATGGCTCGACAGCGGTTAAATAATGAACATTCGCGGAATCGTAGCCATCGTCCACGAACGATGCACCGAAATCGTTCAGTAGGTTCGGGAAGTAATTGTCCAGATAATATGCGACTTCACTTCCCTCGATGAATAGGCCCGTTCCCGATGTCAGGAAATTCACGAATTGAACCGTATCGGAATAGAAATAGAACGGCATATACGGGTTTTCGTTGCCCGCTATTACGAATACCCAGCGATAGTTATCGAGAATGAAATGCTGCAAATATTCGTCCTGCTCGCTTATATAAATATCCATCGTATCTGCACCGGCAACCATATCGTTAATCATATTGGTAATAGCGGTGACCTCGTCGGATGTTCCGCCGTCGGCGAGATTTTGTCCCTTATCCCAATCGAGAACGAGAATATCTGCACCGGGGCGGAAGTCGATTGCATCGCCCACATCTACATTGGAGAGAGAAGATTCGAGAGTATCGTCATAGACGGCGGTGACACCATAATAATATTCCACATCGGGGTCCACAGATGTGTCGAAATATTGGTTTTCATCTGGTCCTGCACTATAAATCAAACTGACATAAGGGCTGTCGGGCGAATCGAATGACTCCTCCGCTCGATACACATTGTATCCTGTCAATGTAGTCGTCTCTGTATCGATGATTCGCTCCAATTCCGAGCCGAATGGGTCAGTTGTATTGTGAATAGTTCCATCAGGTTCGAGCATAACGATACCGGTATCCGTCTGCACATAAACTCGAATGAGCCACACGAAACCGCTCCAAGTCGTGGCATCCGTGAATGTCGACCAGACATCGTATGATGGAAGATATATGTATGTGAAATCATCGTAAGCATCGGTGTAGACAGAATCGCTGACAGGATATATAGTATCGCATGGCAAAGCAGTATTGAAAGAGACGAAGAAGGAACTATCAACTGTAATATCATCGTCAGTGAAATTGAAAGTGAAAAATCCTTCGGTGGATAAAGTGGCGGTATATTCACTTCCGAGTTCCTCATCGGGTGCGATGCCATCCCAAGTGCTGACGATACATTTGCCTATATCCTCCGTATGATATCCGACCTCGATTTTTACGATTGTCGCCGGAGATGAAACGCTGTATAGAACGCCGACTTTATTCACTTGGTCGGTGGGAAGAGGAATATAATAACTATTGGTAAAATCGTCGTCATCGTAGGCGAGCATCGTATATTCTCCCGGCGGCGACCAAGTTATATGGACTATATCTGCGAATTCGCTGTCGCTGGCATCCACATCCGTCGGCGGACCGACCTCCGCGGGTATGGATGCGAGTTCAGTGGAAATATCGACATCGCCATCCGTGATGGTTACAGAAGTATCGAAAGTCTCGTATCCATCGTGGAATGCCACAAATTCGTAAGTTCCAGCATCGAGTTCTGAAAATTCATACTCGCCAGAGGCATCTGTGGTGTCGGCTAAACTGTCGTTTAACAGGACGATTGTCCCGCTGTAATCGGTTGCACCTTCGAGAGTAATAGTTCCCGAAATCGAATACCCAACCGTCGGGGTATGTAAATAGAAATCGATAGTCGTATCGGATGCATACGAGCCGTAAATACTATCGGAAACATATCCCGTCGCGGAGGCATAGGTAAGTGTCGCCGCACCGCCTGGAACTCCACTGTTGACATAACTTCCCGTAGCATCGGTAGTATCTGTAACCGAACCACCCGACCAGATTGATGTTACGATTGCACCATCTATCGGCGTGCTATCCGAAACATCATAAACTGTTCCCGATATAACTATCGTGGATTCGGCGGGAACGAGATAAAAATCGTGTGAAACATCCGCACCCGAAACATAAATGCTTTCGGACTTCGTTACATAACCCTCTTTGTAGACACTGAATAGATACGAGCCATTTTCTACACCAGATAGAGAATAGTATCCTGTATCGTCGGAGACTCCAGTATAAGTCAGTGATACATCGCCGATACCCGCACCGGGGATAGGCGTCATCGTGAGCGAATCGTAGACGAAACCACTGATTGTATATCCCACCGAAGCCGATTCTGTATGCCAAGCGCAGGAAAGCAATGTGGCATTGCCAGCATTATCGCTGACAGTGATTTGAATAGCGATATCGCTGTCGTAAGGCAAAGTAAGAGGAATCGCATAGTGGATATGGTATCCGCCAGTGATGGGGGTGATGTCCGCAAAATAAGTTATATCGCCGAAACCTGTCAAAGTAATGGTTATTGAGGAAGAGTCCACGCCCGATAGAGCATCTAAAATATCCACAGAGAAAGAATCGGTAGTCACAGAGACGCTGTCACTTCCACAAATGGGATACCAATTTTCCGCATAGGGCGGGAAGGAATCGACAGTATCCACTCGAGCGATGAACTGGAAATAAACAGTATCGTATAGAGTGTATGGGTCGACAGGGTTGAATACGAAACTATCTACATCCGACATACTGACCTTCGTTGACATATCGGGGATTGTATCGAAATAGAAATATCCATAATCGACAGGAAGAGAGTCGGGGAACCATCTTATTATCTCGGGTTCTATATCCGATGGCAAATTCCAAACACCCAGCAAAAACCATTGAATAGTATCCGCTGGCGGACGGAAGTCCTTATATAATGTCGCTCCAGAAGTATCCGATATAACAAAATACCAGATAAAATTCATAGGGAACGGTGGGAAAAGAGCATCTAGTAATGGGTCAAAACCCTCGCTGGCAGCGGCGTTTGTTCCGAAAATTCGCACCAATGGGTCCGATTCTCTCGATAAATTCACACTCCATTGTCCATAGGAAAGAGCAGGAACGAGCATAGCACAGATTAGTGCAAACAGCATAAGTTTCCTCATAGCAGACCTCCTGAAAAGTTTTATTGATAAAAAATATTAAAATTATTCCTATGGTCAAGTATTTTCAGTAAAAAATCGAGGACTTTCCATTTTTATCTAATTTCGATTTCAGTCGTATCGATTACAAAAATCCAGTAGGCATATCCAGGAACAATCTGATTTCCTATTTTGTATGATTGAGTTTGCGAACTGTATTCAATAACCGAATCGAAAATATTCGGGTTCGATGTAATCGAGTTTTTCTGCACGATTTCCGATGGACTTCCGATTAAATTCCAACCGGGATATAGCCGATACGAAATGCTTTCCTGCGGGTATTCATCCCGTTCGATAGTCGTATCGCTCGGATACGCCAGCCAGAACGACATCCCGAAATGTAATGTATCTGTCGGCATATAGCCTCTCGTCTCGTAGTCGAATGCGAACGCGGGAAGAATGGCATCGGGGAAAATATCGGAAACTGCAACCGTATCCGCAAACGGATAGAACAAAAGATTCCAGCCAGAATGGATATTCCAAACAGTTTTTACCGTAGGGATTATTTTGTATTCCTTTAAGATATTTTGGTTATATGTCAGTATGTATGCAGTGTCGTCTACGACAATGCATTGAGCGAGTGTTTCATTGGATGGTATGAATCCTGTGGCGATTTGCTGGATGTTGCTGTCGATTTCGGCAAAAAACATAAGTGTATCGTTGGATTGGACGATGAACGATGGCATAAACGGCGTGGTGATAAAATTCGATGATGAGAATGAATCGGGCATAGTTATGGAGCAAGAATCTCCATCCTGTCCGAAGATAAAGAAATTATGTGGATAATCTTGAAATACTGCATAGAATCTATCATCGAGTGTATGACCGAGAACAGCGTAAAAGCAATTGTAATAACATGTAAGTGTGCTACTATAGGATGTTATTAACTGATAGTCTTCTATTTCATCGTCATAGCGGTAGAATTCGAAATAATTCATAATATTCCCGAGATCACACACTATACTTTGACAGTAAGTCCCCTCAAACGAAGAACAATGTGAATAACCATAAATTTTTCCTACGAAGTAGTTCGCGGACGATTTTAATGGGAAAGCACGCATTGTATTAACTGATAGTTCAGATAAATTGTTATCATAAGTAGATGAAATTATAGAATAATCTTCACCAAAAAAGTTGATTGAAAGGTCACAGTTAGGGTCACCAGAACCTTCACAAAGGCAAGGAATGTCTACAAACTCCCCCGACCATTTTTTTCCCATAATAATCTTAAAATCGTTTGCTGCATTCGTCATAATTTTTGCATAACTGATATTAGGTATTTCGGCACTTCTATCTTCGCCACCAGATATGTGCAATTTTACGCTATCAGCGGCGGCTGTGAGCCAATCGACAGAATAGTCGCTGTCCACATCGGCGAGAGCGAGCCAGTTCACAAAATCGAGCGTATTATGGACAGATAGACCAGAGGGATTTAATATGTATGTATTCTCTTTACCTTTCACTACTATAAACTGCCTATCCCACATAGCGAGCGTATCGATTTCCTGAATTTTCTCGGGAAGAACCTTTGTCGAGACACAATTTATGTTCATAGAGGTCCGCGGAATTATCTTCACAGCAAAGGAATATGTATCGCAGGTTTCGATATCGCAGTATTCGAATGAAAAATTGTATACCCCGCTATCTGAGATGGGGATAAAATCGAACCCCACCGATGAATTATAGCCCAATCTGAAAGTCGTGTCCGACCAGAATAATTCTGTCGGTTCCGGAGCAGATATTACATTGAAAGATATTTCATCGGTATCTTTGTCCGAGATTTCGAAATACACCGAATTTATTTTGTGCCGTTCGATTTTTATAGTATCGGTCAATGGATTGATTATTTTTGGCGGGTTATTCAGAACGGTTATAGTAAAATCGCAGGTATCGCATAGTTCTCCTACGCAGGCGGTCAAATGAAATTCGTTAATTCCCCTGTCCGATGGACCAATATACCAATAATATCTCGTCGCGGTTGTATCCACAAATAAAGTATCGTGATTGCGGAACAGCGAGTAATTCACAGGGTTTTCAGCCACATCGGTAGCCGAGTATGAAAATATCAAATATCCACCAGGGTATACCGTATCGTTTTCAGGGCAACTCGTTAGATATACAGAGTCGGGAATAATGGTTATGTGAAGAACACAGGTATCGCAACCGACCTCGTTGCATACCATTCCCGATATGTTATATACTCCTGTGTCCGCTGCTGTCGGCGAAATCGATATAGTCCTCGAATCGCCATCTATCTCCGCGAAATCGGCACCTTCCACCGAATATGTCAAATCGAATCTATCGGTATCATCTATCTCGAATCGAATTAATTGTGTTGTGTTGGCACGCATAGTGGTTCTGTAGTTGCAATGGGTAAATAGCGGTGGTTCGGCTGGCTCGATTACCACCACAAACGAACAGGTATCGCAATATTCCGAATCGCAAACTGAAATAGACAAATCGTAATTTCCTGTATCCGATAGATGAGGCGAGCAAAAAATTTCGGAATCACCCTCGACCGTGAAAAACGATGGCATAGAGTAAAAATATGTCAAAGCATCGTAATTGGGGTCGAATGCACGAATGGGAAATTCATAATTTTTCCCTGTTGTTATATACCTTATGGGAACACAGGGATATAATATCGGTCGTCGATTTACAGATGAAAATGGCGATTCCACAGCGCCGATATCGTATCCTCCACCCGATGGACGGCTATTTCCGTAAATATCCACATTCGGAGCGAAAACGACCGTATCCAATACTGGCAAATATTTGAATTGAACACCCGTATTGATACAATATGAACTGTAATCTAATCGAAAACTCGAATCTGCAAATTCGGGATTAGTGTAGAAATTGCTTCTGTCGTAGTATATGCTGTTCAAATCGCCGAGATTGATAAGCGATTCATAATTTATAAGAGAGTTATATATCCATAGTTTATCTCCATCGGACAAATCGAGATGTATTTCATCTTTTCCACCGCTGTCCCAGAAAATATCATTTATTAGAATGGGGTTTGAATTCCCGATGAAGTAAAAAATTACGGGATGTGTTTCGGATGTAATACCGTTGTGTGCGACGATTGTATTGTTTATAAGTATCGGCGAGCTATTCCGGCAGTAAAGCATCCTCATAATGTTAATCGCAGAATTGCCAGTTATTATATTATTGGAGAAGATAGCGGCGGAATTATCGATGCAGATTGTCCCTTTGTTATCAAGAGTAGAATCATTATCTATTCTATTACGAGAAAAAATTGCCGTATGTTCATTATTGTAAAGATAAATCGCTCCACCTTCTCTCGAACTGTTGTGCGATATTTCACTATTTTCCACTATAATTTTCGAGTTTTCCGCATAAATTGCTCCACCTCTGAATCTTGCTCCATTGTTTCGAATCGAACTGCTTAAAATCGTGACCTCGGAATTCTGGCAGTATATAGCACCGCCATAGTTGACAGGGTTGTTCTCATCCCAGTCATTTCTTGCTATGCCATATTCCATTTTGCAATAGCTCAATGTGCATCCATCGGCGGAATTCAGAAAACGAATGCCACCGTATCCTAAATCGTGATTTTGTGCGGTGAATACTATCGAATCGGTTTCGTTCCCGATTGCTTTCAGAACGGCGTTGGTATCGACTATAAGTGGAAATCTTCCAGTGAAAATTATTGTAACTGCTGGCATAATCTCGAGACTGTCGCCGGCGGGAACATAGATTGTATCGACTACATAGTATGGCGAGTCAGAACTATCCAATTCGCCAGAAAGCGGACCAGAAATATAACTTTGGCAGTAGGTAAAACTCGATATAGAAAGCAGCAAAATCATAAATCCAAAATTTTTCATCTTAAATCCCCTATTTATTTTATAATAATATAATTATAATTATACCGAAAATTTTATAATAGTCAATAGCGGTATCGCTAAAATTTTATAATTTTAATTCTCCACCTTGACAAAAGGTATTTATCCATTATTTTTCAACATCGATAGGGGAGAAGCTATGTCGAATTTAGTCGAATCTATACTTTGGATACCGGGTCTTTTGCTCGCACTGACATTCCACGAATACTCGCACGGGCGAATGGCTTACGAATTGGGGGACCCCACCGCTGCTCGCGCGGGGAGACTAACACTTAATCCGTTATCACATCTCGACCCTATCGGAACTTTGGCTTTATTTCTATTCCATTTCGGCTGGGCGAAACCTGTGCCGATAAATCCGTATTATTTTAAAAATCCGCGGAGGGATATTATTTTGGTCTCGATTGCCGGACCTGGGGCGAATTTTATCCTCGCCATTATTTCAGGACTCGCACTGAAACTTATGACACATATCGGATTATATAATACCGCCGCATGGAAAATGGTGCTATATACGATGTATATAAATGTAATCCTCGCTATGTTCAATCTGATACCGATTCCACCGCTGGATGGTGCGAAAGTCTTGTTCGGACTGATTAGGGTGCGAGAATCGACAATTTTTATGCTCGAACGCTCCGGACCTATGATACTGTTGGCTCTAATGCTTCTGGGAAGTTTTTCGGGTATCAATATATTATGGTATTTTATATATCCTGGTCTGGCGATTTTCAATGCTATATTCGTATGAGAGAGGTAAAATGGTAAGAATTTCTAATCGACATAATCGTTTCAAAAAAATTGCATATAAAAATGGCGAATTGGATGAAAACGATGAAAACAGTGAAAACAGAAAACATATTAATCTGAGACCGATAGACCGTTCACGGTATCCCAAATCTACATTTTGGATAATATTTGCTGGAGCAGGAGCATTTTTACTCTGGATGCTTGTAAAATTTTTCCTGCTGCTGACAAAATGACGGAAACGATTCCTTAGCCCTCACAAAATAAACAGTGCCCATTATATTTCCGAACATTGCAATGGATTCCGATTTCATAAGAATAAATCGATATACGAAAGACGCCCGGGGTCGCTCTATTTAATCAGCAGAATTCTCTTTCCACAAACTTTGTTATTCACCGATAATTTGATGAAATATATTCCAGAAGTAAGATTGCTCGCATCGATATCGAACTTATGTTTTCCCTGCGATAATTTACCCGAGTAAATCGTGGAAATTTTTCTGCCGTCTATCGAATACAGTGAAATATTTGCATCCGCTTTACCGATGTCGTTCCCGATGTTCACATCGAAAGATGTTTTGCTGTTGAACGGATTGGGATAAGGTTGTGAAATAGAAATTTCATTCGGAATGGTTTTATCGCTCTGAACCGCCACCGTGCTTCCGACATTTATCAAGAAAACCATAGTATCCTTATACGAGCCGAAACTTGCCGACACGGCAATAGGAACGACGAGCGTCGTTTCTGGCGGGCAGGAAGCAGATATCGTGAATACGATAGGGGAACTGCTGTTATATACCGAATCGCCAGCAGCTATCAGCCCGAAATTCCCCGATGAAACAGGGGTAATATAATCTGTCGATATCGCCGCACAGTTGGTGAAAAGAGCATCGGCATCCCCGCCATTTTTCAATCTGAACCGCATATCCACATTATCCCCAGGTTCGATAACACCAGGGCTTTTGCTCTCATCTTGATACAGCAATGAATTCAGATAATATAGCCAGGGTCTTGTGGCATAGGTCGGCTCGATTGTGGTTATTCGTAATACTCTTCCCGCTTGAAGTGGCGCCGCGTGAATATCGTATCCGCCATTGAGATAATACTGCAAACCGACAGTTTCATCGGGGGATTCGATACCGACACCAGCATAATTCGATATGTCCACATAGTTGTAATAGAAATAGATTTCGCTGTCGCCTGTGGGAGTGGGGTAGTAATCGGGGTTGCAAATTTTAACCTGACAGGTAACACTTCCACCGCCGTAGTAAAATTCTGTATTGTTATATTGAATTACAAATTGATGGTTCGACGAATCATAATAGGAATATACATCACCACCTGTTCTATGAGGTGCGAGGTCTGCCCACATCAGCCCGATTATCCCAGACGGACCTCCACTGGTGGGAAATGCCTGTGGATTGCCACTTCCACCACCACTCCAACTGCATCCCGGCGGAGATAAAAATCCGTTGCTCGAAACCGAAATACTGCTGTAACTGTTTCCATAAAACTTCACAGTAAAGGGCAAGGAAATATCGGTGATTCCATCGTCGCTATCTGTGATTGCACCGATTGTGCTTCCTACACTCGTTATGTCGTCCCATTCGTAAGTTGGAGCGAGTCCAGATGAGGTATCAGTATCGTCGATTATATAATAGCCGTAAGAATCGGGTCCTGTGGGAAGTCCTGCCGTATCGCCAGCAACAGCCAGTGAAATCGTCATCGTGTCGTAGGATGTATACATCGGGCAGTTCCCCGCGAGTGCTAATTTTAGTGTGAAATTTTCCCCCGGCGGAGCCTCCGGCGAAACAGAGATGTAATACGATGGCGATGATGTTTCCGCCGTCATTCTCGTTATGTCGCCGAAAGATGCACTGTTCTGAGTCACAGCAACATCTTCCGTTTCACTATATAGTGTCCCTCCCATCCCGAAGACATCCGCCTGCGTGTTGTTTGCGATTGTGATTTTCAATTCTACATTTTCATCAGGATTGATTTGTCCATCGCCGTTGCCGAATGGAACTGTATCGATAATTTGAACATTGTCGAGAGTCGGTTCAAATCTGTGGACAGGGGGTTCGGGAACGACTGTTCTATCCCAAGGTCCCAAAGTATCTCCCGAAATCACGAGAGTAAAAATTAGTTGGTCGATAGCAGGATGGTTCGTAGAGAGAGTGAAAGCGACAGTATCGCCCTCCACTGTGTCGCCAGGTGCAACATCGGGGAAAACTGTTGTGGAATCGAGTATCGTGATTTTGGGGTCATTTGTTCTTAGAATTCCAACGAGATGAGTTCCAGTTTCATCGCCGTAATTTGTGATTTTGGGAGTGAATGAAATCGTCTCGCCAGGATTTATAAGTCCATCGTGGTCGCCGGATACATCGTAGAATGTCGTCGGGACACAGAATACGGCGACTCCGCCGGTTATAGTGGGGATAGTATCTACATAAGGATAAATATTCGGACCCGTGACCACCAGTATGAGCGGTTGTGTTGAGTCCGCATAAACTCTAACCGAGACGAAACCCGAACTGTTTGTCATTCCATATGAGAAATCCGAGCCGTGATGAAGAGCCACACGAGCATTTTCCAGCGGAACGCCATCGCGCTCGACAGTTACATCTACATTGACGGTTTCCGGCGGGACGGCATCGGGATAAGAAACAACAGGTGGCATAATTGGAGCGGTCCACGCGAGCATTTCCGGACTCCCGAGCAGAGATGTATGTTTAAACTCGAATTGAGCCTCGTCTGAACCGCTGAACTCTGCCCATAATTGGTTTCTTCCATAATCGTATGCTTCACCGAGTGGATTAAGTTTTTGCGGAAAGAGTCCCTGAAATATATGTTTTGAAAGTGATGACCGCTCGATAGAATTAGAACTTACCATAGTTTGTCCAATAAAGCAAACAGCCCCCTTTGGATGAGTTGATGTAGTGGCTCGTGTGCTCCGCTCACACATCCTATCACTGAACATAAATCCGCCAGTTCCACAAGTTATGGAGACATTCAAAGGGCATTTTCCACCGTTGTCGAGCGTATCGAGTCCCCCAGAGAAACCATAATAATAATCAGGCCATGCCTGTCCTCTATATTGAACTATTCCCAATCCAGCCTCGACATAAGGTTGAACATCATAAAAATCGTCGCCGTTGCATCGGCGGAAAAGATGAACACTTGTAAAACCAGCAGGGATACAACACGAATCCATTCCATATTGCACCGCAGCGAGATATGAGGAATCTCCCGGTCCCAATGGCGGAGGGCAATCGTCTTCATTAGCGATACCCACCGCTCTCGCATACCAATCATCTGTCGTATCCGGTTGTTTCTCGTAGTTCAAATGCTTTCTGATAATTACACCGAGGTTGGAAAGTGCATCTGCCGATATTCTTCCAATAAAAATATCCGCAAATTCGTCGCCGCCATCGAGATAACTATATTGATGGTCTCCATAGCCTTCGGAATAACTTTCGTATGTCTCTATATTTCCTGCATCGCCGACAAGAAGAACATATGTTGGAGGTAATGCCCAAGTGTCGTAAGCATTCTGAATGTATGCTTTAACCGACGATGTGCTGGTTCCTGTTATGTCTGTTGTTACCAGTTTGGTTGGCATTCCCATAAAGAGTTTCCAATCTAACCATTGCTGGACGCTGTCCTCGAAGCCAGAATAACATATTATTAGGAATTCTGCTCCATCGTCGGGATTCCATTCCTTTGACGAAAGAGGTTCTGGCGGTATAGCGGCATCGGGATTGATAAGACTCGCCTTATAAAGTTTCGCGAACCAAGCATCGTAAAGTCTTTTGTCGTATATTGTGCCTTTCCCACCGGTATGGTTCACCGATATTTTAACATCTTTCATAAATCGAACGCCTTTTGTGGGGTCGTATTCAACGGGGACAATATCGACGCCGATAACGCGGACACCTCGCCAAATATTGTCCGAACCGATTTTCACCGTGCCGCCATATTTCCGAGAATATAATTTAGGGTCGGCAGGTCCTGGGATGCCGAGTTTGGTAGATAAGGAGCAAAGCGGCGATGGTTTTATATCGAGCCATTCGCTCCATTCGACAGATTCAATGGATGCACTTAATCGAGCACCTTTTGGGACCGCTACCCAGAATGTTCTACCGTATAGTTGTGGTCCGTATTTTTCACCACAGTATCCGAAACCATCGAGGCTCAATCGAGTATATCCCTCGCCAATATCGACGAGAGAGGGATTCGGCAAGTCGAGTTGAAAAACTGTTCTATTGTAATCGTCGCTTAAAAGGATTGGGGAGGTATCGGCAAAAAGAGGAAAAATTGCAATCGACAAAATTGCAATCGAAACAAATAAATAACGCATTTTGCCCTCCTGATTGACAAAGCAGATTTAGGTGTAAAGATTTTATTTATTCAAATCGATGTAAATATAGTTGAGTTTCACAAAATTATCTGAATTATCCATACAGAATGCGGCGCCGCCCTGCGATGAATAGATATCGATTTTCACGCCGAACCACAGCGTATAGAATCCACCATTGAAATCGAATGGACAGTTCATATTGTGGTGCGAATTGAGATAGTATGCTTCGCCATCTGCACTCGTAAATCTTTGCCTGAGCAGATGGAACAAATAGGAGCGTCCATTGTCCTCGTGTATGATATTTAGATATACTGTAACCAGCACATAATCGATGTCTGCGGCATCCCAGAGGTGCATAGCGGAAGATATGTCGTAATCCACTCTGACATCTGCGGGTGTCGGTTCACCTGTGAAGACTTGTAATCTTTTACCTGTGGATATCCACTCCTGAACATATCTATCTTCTGGACCGCTGAAACTATCTATATACGCCATAGAATGAAGAGTATTGAACGAATCCGCATAGACAGAAGCCATACATCCATCCGAAGCATATAAGCCGTAATTGAGAGCCTCGAATGTGGAACTGTAAATAGTGTCTTGAAGACCGGGGGCGAGTTGAACGATATCCGCGAATGTATCGGGAGTTTCAGGGTCGACCTGAACGATTGTATTTCCAAATTCGATATATCCATCGTTGTCCTTAATTTCCAGAACGGCGGTATAAATTCCTCTTTTTTCATATATAAACGATGCGTTCGTATCGAATATATCGGCGTTGAAAATATCGGGTCTTTCACCTGTTGGAGTCCATTCGCCTTCTTCTGAACCAGCGGCTGGATAATAATAGTCGGATGCCAAATCGAAAGATGGCTCTAAATCCCATAGGAAACTATCTATCGGAGCATCGGATAGAACCTCGCAGGAGAAATCTGCGGAATTTCCAACAGTCACTTCCGTAGGACCATCGACGCTGATTATATATGGCGGGTCGATATTAGTATCGTTTTCAGGAGGACATTCGGGACAATTGCAGTCTTTGCAACACCC
>CAYRNI010000006.1:0-20172 GCA_964425665.1 uncultured bacterium | reverse complement strand
AAAAAAATAAAATTCTTTGGTGATGGTATTGCGATGTTCCAAAACGGCTTTGATGAGTATGTGTTTAGATAGCCTATTTTTGGGTAAATCGAAGTATAAAATAACCGCTCACACTCACCGTGAGTGCGAACGGTTTTTGCAAGGAGGTGACAAATGATGAGTATTGCTACTCGCTTGATGCTCTCTTTCTTCTTATGAAAGCAGGGATTTCGTAGTCGTCGGGGGAGAAATCGAGCAGCCCTGCCGATTTAGAATCGTTGTCGCTTATTTTTGCTCGGTTTTCGTTATTTTGTTCCTCTTTTGTTTGTGTCTCAGCAGATGCCGAGATGAATATCGGTTTTTGCTCGGGAATTTGTTCTACATCGGTATTTTCGGCATTATCCCTTTTCGTATCGCGGAGTTCGGTATCCCTTCGCTGTCTGTTGTAGCGGCTATCGTATATATCATCCTCTTGTTGCTCCGCGGAAAAAATATCCATCGCTTGATTGAACCGCTGAGAGATAGACGATTGTGTATGTTGTCTTCTCATCCTCTGCTTTTTCTGAAAGCCCGCAGCGATAACAGTGACTTTAACCTGGTCCTGCAATTCTTCGTCTATGACCACACCGAATTTAGTATCTGCATCCTGACCCGCTTGGTCCGCGATTAGTGTGGCGGCATCGGATGCATCCGCGAGAGAAAGATTTGGTCCCCCCGTGATATTTATCAGCACACCTTTCGCACCGGCAATCGAGACATTATCGAGCAGAGGGCAGGAGATAGCTCGTCTTGCAGCCTCGACTGTTCCATCCTCCTGCGATGCTATCCCTGTTCCCATCAAGGCGTCGCCGCCGCGTTCTTTGAGAACGGAACGGACATCGGAGAAATCGAGATTGATAAGTCCAGGCTTGGTGATGAGTTCGGAAATCCCCTGCGTCGCCTGAAAAAGAACCTCGTCGGCTTTTCTGAAAGAATCCTCGAACGATGTATCCTTATCGACCAGATTCAGCAATCTCTCGTTGGGGATGACAATCAATGTATCCACCACGCTTTTGAGTTCATCCAGTCCCTTCTCTGCATACTGGAAACGGGTTTTGCCCTCGAAATTGAACGGCTTTGTCACCACAGCGACAGTTAAAATCCCCATTTCCTTGGCGATTTTTGCGATGACAGGCGATGCACCCGTTCCCGTTCCACCGCCCATACCCGCGGTGATAAACAACATATCGACACCTTCGAGATGCTCGGCGATGATGTCCTTATCCTCTTCGGCGGCTTTTTTGCCGATTTCGGGGTCGCCGCCTGCACCGAGCCCTTTGGTAAGTTTCTTGCCGATACACAGTTTAATCGGTGCGGCACTGCGCTCGAGAACCTGATTGTCGGTGTTGAGCACGATAAAATCTACACCGGGCAAACCTGTGGCAATCATTCTGTTGACCGCATTCACACCCGCACCGCCTGCTCCCATCACCATCAGCCGTGCAGCGGAACTTAACTCCACAACATCCTGTGCTAATTCGAATACCATTTTAAACCTCCTGTTAATTATTGTTGATTTATAACTTTTGCAGTATCCATTTTTTAATTTTGTTCCAGAACGCTGGTAATTTTCCGCTATCCGATTCGAGCATTTCCGCCAATTTATGTCTTCGAGATGCGATTTGTAATGCACCCCATGCGATATGGTAATCGGGGGTGTTCATTCCATCGGGAACAGGGCTTCTATCTCCGGGCAAACCGATTCGCACAGGCAGTTTCAATACTTTCTCTGCGAGAAAAACGAGTTTAGGTGTCAAAGTTGTTCCGCCTGTCAGAACTACACCAGCAGGGAAATATTCGCCGTTCAATTCCACTCCATTTTTGTTCAATTGTTCGACAATCATCGAGAGTATCTCTTCGAGTCTCGCCTCCATTATCATAGCGATGAAACTTTTCTTGACTATTCGCGGTTCTCTTCCTCCGATGCCCATAATTTTCACATCGGTATCCTCATCGAGACCATCCTTGAGAGCACAGCCATTTTTCTGTTTCAGTTCCTCGGCTGCTCGTTTGGTTAATTTCAATCCTACCATCAAGTCGTGGGTGACGCTTTCGCCCGCATAAGGAACACTAACAACGGTTTGTGGGCGATTTCGCCTATATACAACGGCGTCGGTATTGCCTGCTCCGATATCTATCAGAATAACGCCGAGTTCTCTTTCCTCGTCGGTTAAAACGGAATTAGCGGATGCGATTGGCGAGACGATAATATCAGTAGGGGTTATATTGGCATCGCCGAGTGCTTTCAGCAAATTGCCTATAGCCGGAGTTTGAGTTATGAACAATAGAATATCTCCTTCGAGTTTCGATGCCGACATCCCGATTGGGTCTTCGATTCCGCTCGCTCCATCGACGATGAAATCGTGAATGGCATAGTCGATAATCTGAGCATCCTGCGGAAGAGAGACACTCTTTGCCGATTCGATGAGTTTTGCTCTGTCGTTATAGTTTATCGTTCCACGCTCTTTGGGAATCGCGATAACTCCGTGGCTTTTGACGGTTTTGATTTGACTTCCGCCGAATGCAACTATTGCCTGTTTAATTTTTAACTGGGATTGTTTTTCCGCCATAGAAAGAGCGCGCAAAATTCCTTGCTCGGCTTTTTCGATATTTGTCACTATTCCGCGCACGACTCCCTCGGTTGGAGCAACGCCGAATCCTCGAACTTTCAGCTCGTCGTTTGTGCTTTCGGCTATTATTACCGCCGTTTTAGAGGTCCCAACATCTATGCCCGCGAGAATTTCATCCATTGTTAAACTCCTGTCGCAGTGAGTTTTTTTTATTATACGGTTTATATCTAACTATTCCTTGTCCTGGAAACCTGAGGTCGATTTCGACAACATCTATTTTATCTTCCTCGAGTTTGTTCAAAATGATTGCCAATTTGTCCAATGTTTTCGGTTTATCCATTATTCTTAAGCGAATTCCTCCTCGCATCAGGTATATCTCGTATTCATCGGGATTGGGCGAGTAAATCTCGGATATCTGGTCGAGAAATGCAGGCTTTTCCATAGAAATTTTGTTCAGGAAAGCCACAGTCCGCTGGACAGATGAATCGGGTATTGGACAGTATGCTTTCGGCATCAACATCCATTTATTGTCGATAATCGGTAGATTGGGCAGTTTCCTATAATCCTCGATTGGAATAGCCTCACAATTTTTCGTAACTCCCCATAGTTCGCCACAGTTCAGAAGATATTGAGGTTTCTTCTCGCTAACCTCGATGATTACCGCATCGGGATAGCATTTTTCCACTTTTACATCCGCGATTCTTTTGTCCGTTAGAATTTGCTGTTTAACCTTTTCTGTCGAGATTAGAAGTAAATTTTCCCCGCGGTGAAAAGGTAATTTCTTTTGAATATCCGATTCTCTTATTCTATCCAATCCGTAATACTCTATTCTTCGGACATCGAAATACGAACTGCTCAATGCCCAACTCACACCGAGTGCCAAAAGAGAAAAAATTATCGCCGAGATGCGAAATATTCTTTTTGCGTTCGCTGTTTTTATGTTCGCTGTTCTCATAATTCAAAACCCAGTGTTTTTACTTCGAGTTCGAGTTCCACCGAAAATTTTTCGAAAACTTTTTTTCTGATGATTTCGATAAGTTTCATAATATCTGTCGCCGATGCTTTGCCATTGTTCACTATGAAATTCGAATGAACTGGCGATACCATAGCATCCTTTATCTTAAAACCTTTCAATCCAGCATCCTCTATGAGTTTGCCAGCATATAGTCCCTCGGGATTTTTGAAAATACAACCGGCGGATTTTTTATCTATCGGTTGATTTTCTGCACGCAGACTCAAATACTTTGCGATTTCCTCTCTGGCGAGTTCGGGGGATACTCGGTCGAGTGCGATATCCACCGAAATTACTATCGAGCCATCGGAGATTTCGATACCGCGATATGTCGGTTCTAACTCGTTGGAACTGAATTTTTGGATACCATTTCCCCGTGATAAAATCTCGACACTTTTCACTTTGTCGAAAAACGATACGCCATAGGCACTCGCATTCATAACGGTAGCGCCACCCACAGAGCCTGGAATTCCTGCCAGTTGTTCGATACCACCGAAACCGCTCTCTATACACTTTTCGATTGCAGATTTAAGCGATGCACCCGATTCCCAGTGCCAGAGCGAACCATCGAGATGTTCGATTTTATCAATACCGCCATCGATTTTAACGATTATTCCATCGAAGCCGTTATCCGAGACGAGTAAATTCGTGCCTTTGCCGATTACATAGTAAGGAAGATTTTCATCCCATATAATTCTTATGCAATCGGCGAGACTGTTCTTATCGAACGGCTCGATGACAATTCTCGCATCGCCACCGACACCGAAAGATGTCAGAGTCGCCAGTTTCCTATCTCGCTCGACAACTCCGAAATCGGCTAATCTTTTTGCTATGTCGTCCCAATCGGTCATATTATATAGCCATCGCTAAGTATTTCTTATCTTCATCGATTTTTGTTTTGGTATTTTCGCTGTTTTCATTTATCTCCTGTGAGTCATCCTCCGAGTTTTCGAGTTTGTTCTTATGCTTTTGTTCGAGCCTTTCGAGGAACGATGTGCCGACTTTCCAAATCGGTCCCGCACCGATTGTAATCACGAGGTCGCCGGGTTTCGTTATTTCTTCGAGGAGTTCGGGAATTTTCTGAGTATCGGGCTCGAAGAACACATTGCGGTGTCCATAATCCTTCGCCGCACGGGCAATCATCTCGGCTGAAACACCCTCTATAGGTTTTTCGCGGGCGCCGTATATCTCCGTTATCACGAGGACATCTGAATCGAGGAACGCCTTACCGAATTCTTGGAAAAATTCGTTGGTTCTCGAATACAGGTGCGGTTGAAAAACCGCCACGATTCTGCGGTCTATATATGCTGTTTTCGCCGCTTGGAGTGTAGCCTGAATTTCCGTCGGGTGATGTCCGAAATCATCGACGACGAGTATTCCATCGACCTCGCCTTTGATTTGAAATCTACGATATACGCCCTTAAACTTCGCCAGTGCCCGCGCGATAGTATCGAAATCGAGACCGACCTCGAGACCGACAGCGATAGCCGCAAGTGTATTCTTGACATTGTGTAATCCGATTAAATTAGTGTGAACCTCGCCGAGTGTTCTGTTATCCGCGATGACGGTGAAATCTGTTCCGCGTGAATCGAATGAAACTTTGACAGCACGGACATCCGCCTGAGTCGAGAGACCATAGGTTATAACTCTTCGCTCTATTTCGGGGAGAATTTCCTGTAAAGGTGATTCATCGATGCACAGAATAACCGCTCCATAGAAAGGGACTTTGTTCATAAATTCGATGAATGCGCTGTGTAGTTCCTCGATATTGTCGCCGTAACATTCCATATGTTCGCGTTCCATATTCGTCACCACTGCGATGGTGGGGGAGAGTCTCAGAAAAGATTTGTCGAACTCGTCTGCCTCCGCGACGAGATATTCGCCTGTTCCGAGCCGAGCATTCGAGCGAAGGTTCGCCACTATACCGCCGACGATAACTGTCGGGTCGAGATTGCCCTCGGTAAGAACCTCGCCGACAAGAGATGTAGTAGTGCTTTTGCCGTGAGTCCCCGCTATTCCTATGCCGTATTTCATTCTCATCAGTTCTGCGAGCATCTCGGCTCTTCGGATAACTGGGATACCGCGCTCCCCAGCGGAGATGAATTCAGGATTATCACCGTGTATAGCGGATGAAATCACGACTACATCGGCATCGCTTACATTCTCCGCAGAGTGATTGTAGTAGATAACCGCACCGAGTTTTTCGAGACGCTCGGTGACAGCGGTCCGTCTTATGTCCGAACCCGTGATGTGATAGCCGAGATTGAGCAATATCTCCGCTATCCCGCTCATTCCACTTCCGCCGATACCGACGAAGTGAAGTTTCTTGACTTTCTTGAACATATGTCCACTTCGAGGACTCATAAGTCCCTCCTTGCTTGATTCTTTTCAACTTCGTTTGCTTATATAATCGTATATTTTCCTTGCGATAACTTCTGTGGCGTTCGGTTTTCCCAGCGACTTCATCGCGTTCGCCATACGATGCAATCTATTCGGCTCGTCGATTAAATCCGATATTGTAGCGAACAGCAGGGATGGTGTCAGTTCGCTCTGGTCTATCATAACGGCGGCTTCCGACTGCACGAATGTTCGAGCATTTTTTCTCTGGTGGTCCATCGCCGCATACGGAAATGGAACGAGTATCGCGGGGATACCTACCACCGCTATCTCTGCTAATGTCAATGCTCCCGCACGGCAGATAATCAAATCGCTCGCACCGTAAGCCGACGACATATCTTCGATAAATGGATGAAGCGAAATCTTTTCTTCAAATTGACCGATTGCTTTCATCAGAACAGGGTATTCCTCCTTTCCGCATTGCCATATCGCCTGAGAGTTTCGAGGCAATCCATATTGCTGAATCATCTTCAAAAAAGTTCCGTTCAAAGCCGATGCACCTTGACTTCCGCCTGTTATGAATATCGTGAATCTATCGGGATTCAGTCCGAATTTCGTTCTAAGTTGTTCTTTTCCCTCGATTGCTGGCTCGATGAATACAGGATTTCCCGAGTAAAATGCTCTTTTTCTCCGCCAGAGGTATTGCCGCGATTCATCGAAACCGAGAAATACTTGTTTCGCGAATAATGAGGCTAATTTGCTGGCGAGACCAGGATATGTATTCTGTTCCTGCCAGAAAATCGGGACTTTGTGCAACGCGCAGGCGGGAGCGAGCGGTGCAGAAACATATCCACCCGTTCCAATCGCACAATCTGGTTTATACTTTTTGATTATCCTTCGCACCTGTCCGACCGAATGCCAAAAGTTTTTCAAAGAGCGTTTTATACCTTTCCAAGGCTTTATATCTATGAGTTCGAGTTCATAACCTCGTTTGGAGACGATGTCTATTTCCAATCCCCGCCTTGTCCCGATGAATTTGAAGTGAGCATCCACATCGATTCTGCTCAATTCTTCCGCTATGTTCAGTGCGGGGATGATATGTCCCCCCGTGCCTCCTCCTGCGATTAAATAACGCATTTTTCACCTATCAACTCCAATGCTGGTTTTGTCGACGGCATACGGACCGCCGACGATATGTTCAACAACACTCCTCCAATGAACATATGAACGACTAACTGCGAACCGCCATAGCTGACGAATGGTAGCGGTATCCCCGTTGTGGGAATCAATCTCGTAACGACGCCGAGATTTATCAGTGCGAAAAAAACATATACCGATGTAATTCCGAATGCGAGATAAGCTCCAAATCTGTCCGGTGCGCGAAGAACAATTCTCAGACCACGCCAGGCGATATAGGCAAATAAGAATACGAGAAGTGATGTTCCGATAAGACCGAGTTCCTCGCCGATGACAGAAAATATGAAATCCGTGTGTGCTTCTGGCAGGTAAAATACTTTTTGTTTGCCCTGACCGAGTCCGAGTCCGAATATTCCTCCGCTGCCAAGTGCGATTAACGATTGCAACGCTTGATAGCCATCGCCCAGCGGGTCGCTGTGAAGGAAGAACGCTTTTAGACGCATTAGTGCGTGATGGGATGTTAACATCAGAACACCGAGAGTCGCGATAGATGGCACTCCCAAATATATAAAATGGCGGAATGGGACGCCGACCACTATAAGCATCGCAACAGCCACCATAAATAGTCCCATAACCATTCCAAAATTCGGTTGAAGAACTATTATTCCGAGGAGCACCGCCACCGGTATCATAATCGTTAAGACTCCATCCTTGAAACTCGATAATAGTTGCTGTCTGCGGGAGCATTCCTCGGCGAGGTAGACCACGAGTGCGAATTTTGCGATTTCGGATGGCTGTAATGTGCTCGAGCCGAATAATTTTACCCATCTGTTAGCGCCTTTGACGGCGTGCATTCCAGCGAGTTGTGGAATCAGAGGTAATAACAGCAATCCGCAGACCGCGATAATTCCCCAGAAAGCATATTTCTGCCAGAAGTGGTAGTCTATACGCAGACCGAGATATAATGCTCCGAATCCGATTATGACCCTTACGATTTGTCTTTTGAGGAAAAACATCGGGTCGCCGAACTTGTGAGCACTGGTCACAGATGATGCACTGTAAATCATCACTGTGCCGAAAAGCACCAATATACAAATCGCCCAGAAAAGATTTCTATCGTATCTATTCATCCTTCACACCGACTATTTGCCGAATAAGTTTTTTAAAATATTTTCCTCGTTCCTCGAAATTATCGAAAGCATCATAACTCGGGCATCCCGGTGATAGCAGAACCACATCGCCCGGTAGCGCGAGCGATACTGCTCGTTCGACCGCCTTATCGAAGTCCGAAATCACGGCACAGGTTATGATGTTTTTCGCCAGTTGATTCGCCATATATTCGCCTGTTGTTCCTGTGAAAACTGCGGTTTTTACTTTGTCCTCGAAAATCTCGCGGAGAGGTGAAAAATCGCTCCCTTTATCATAACCGCCAGCAATTAAGACGATTGGTCTATCGAAGGAGATGAGCGCAAATTTCAGAGAATCGGGATTCGTAGATTTAGAATCGTTGACGAACAGTATACCATTGTGTTCGAGAAATCTTTCGAGCCTGTGTTCGATTCCGGTGAAATTTTCGAGTGTCCTTCTCAGCGTTTCTGCGGGAATGTCGAATGGAATAGTCGCCGCGACAGCAGATAGCGCATTTGCGAGATTGTGCGGACCAGGAATACCGATTTGTGATGCGGGCATAATTTTCTCATCGTCGCGATAAATCATTCCTTGCTCGACATAAGCACCGGGTATTTTTCTTTGCACGGATGAAAACCATAATGGTTTAGAAAATATCTCACCAGAAAGCGATGCGACTTCTGGTTGGTCGGCGAAAAGAACCGCATAGTCGTTTTCACGCTGATTATCGAAGATGTGGAATTTCGCCTCGTAGTATTCCTCGACTGTTTCGTATCTATCGAGATGGTCTGGCGATAAGTTGAGTAATACCGCGACGAACGGATGAAAGGTATCCAGTGCCTCTAACTGAAAACTGGAAAGTTCCAGCACAGTTATGCTTTCAGGAGTCGATTTGACCACATTTTCAGAATATGGGTTTCCGATGTTCCCGGCGAGAATTGTATTTATTCCAGCGTCGCTGAAAATTTTAGCGATGAGTGTCGCGGTAGTGCTTTTACCGTTCGAGCCTGTGACGGCGATGACTTTCCCTTGCTCGTGTCTGAATGCGAACTCGATTTCTGAAATCACGGGTATCCCGCGCCTTTTCGCCTCATTTAGTATAGGAATATTCAGCGGCACACCGGGACTGACGATTATCATATCGCTCTCGTATATTTTCTCGCTGTGCTGTCCGAGTTCGATTACCGCGTCGGTGTCGATAAATTCCTCTGCGCGAGTGCGTAGTTTATCGGTGTCGGCGGCATCGGAAATCATAACATCGAAACCATCGGACAGAGCGAGTTTCCCCGCGGATTTTCCGCTTCTCGCGAGTCCTACTATCGTTACTTTTTTTCTATCCGATATTTCCATAATCATCTGACCTTAAATGATATTAAACCCAAAAGGGCGAAAATTATTCCAAGTATCCAAAACCTTACCACGATTTTTGCCTCGTGAAAACCCGACAGTTCATAATGATGGTGAAGCGGAGACATTTTGAATATTCGTTTGCCGTTCGTGGTTTTGAAATACAATACTTGCAAGATTACAGAGAGAGTTTCGATTACGAGAACTCCACCGGCGATGAGTAGCATCAATTCCTTTTTCAGCATAATAGATATGACAGCGATGGATGCCCCGAGGGATAATGCTCCCGTATCTCCCATAAAAATCTGTGCGGGGAATGAATTGAACCATAGAAATCCGAGAATAGCTCCCGCCATCGCCGCGCAGAAAATAGATAATTCCTCACTGCCAGGAAGATAGGTTATGTTTAGATAGCTTGTGAAATCTGCTCTGCCGGAGACATATGCAACAATCGTGAAAGTTGCTGCCAAAATACCTACGAGTCCTGCTGCGAGTCCATCGAGACCATCGGAGAGATTTACCGCGTTCGATGTCCCGACCACAACAAGAGTGGAGAATAGAATATATCCGATGCCCATTTGGAGATAGATATTTTTTATGAATGGCAATTCTGTTGCGCTGCGAAGTTCTGCGAGTGGAGGGTTCAAGTATATCATTATTCCGACTAAAAGACCGAGAGCCAGTTGCCCATATAGTTTATATTTTGCTAAAAGTCCTTTGGGTTTGTGTTTGATATCTTTGAGATAATCGTCGAGCAATCCCACCGCTCCTGTAACCACGAGAGTAATCAATGCTAAAATCACATACGGGCTGCTGACTTTCGCCCATAAAACCGTTCCTACCAATACTCCAACGATAATGGCTATTCCACCCATAGTCGGTGTGCCTTTTTTTGTAAGATGTCTTTCCGGAACATCCTCGCGGATTTGACTTTCGTAGTGGTGTTTTTTCAGATACTTTATCAGATAAAAAGTGGCTAACCACGATACGATTGCCCCTGTTGTAGCCGACATCACCATCCTGAATGTGATATATCGAAAGAGATTGAACAGTATAAAGTGTTTCCACAATGGATGTAGCAAATAGTATAACATCAGTTTCCTTTCAGTGCGTTTGAAAAAGGCGATGAAAAATTTAGTTTTCTATCATTTTTCGGAACGATTCCCGCTTTTGCTGAACGATATAGAGGTGGCAGTTTGGGTTTCCAGTAGAATCGTCCAGCGAAATATTTCGTATCCAATTTTTGTTCGACCTTTTGCATAACGACCGTTATCGCGAGTCCCTGAGCAAAAATTCCGATAGCCGTCGCAAATATTAGCATAACGATTGTTATTTTTCTTTTAATAGCCATTTTCTCAATTCCTCGACAAACCTTATCATTTTTACCCCGTGCGAACCCTTTATAAGTATGAGGTCGCCTGGCGCGATATTTTCCTCGATGAATTTCATAGCATCGTCGAAATTCTCTGTCGCTATAAATTTTCCATTATAGTTCATTTCATTGAGTTGTTCTCCTGCTGAAAGCATCATCGGTCCGAACAAGACCGCACCATCGAATTTGTGCTCGAAAATTTCTGCACCTGCCTGTCGGTGATATTTTTCGCTGAAATCTCCGAGTTCGAGCATATCGCCGATTACCGCCCATTTATGCTTAGCGGATATTTTATCCATAGTTCTGAATGCCTCCGAGAGAGCGAGCGGACTGCTGTTATAACTATCGTCGATTATTTTCACGCCGTTTAGTTCGATAAGTTCCATTCTGTGTGGCTGCGGACTGAATTTTTTCAGTTCGGCGGATATATCCGAAAGCGATAGACCGAAATGCGACGATACTGCCACCGCACACAATGCCGCATAAATCGGTGCTTTTCCGAGCATATTTAAATCGAACCTCGCTCCATCCACCGAAAACGACGGTCTGCCATCGGAAAACGATATATCGCTCGCTACGAAATCTGCGTTCTGCTCGATTGCGTATGTTATCACTTTGCGGTCTGTATTTTTTGCGAATTTGTTCAACATTTCGTAGTCGATGTTCAGAAACAATGGATTGTCGGGCGCTAAATTTTTTGCGATTTTCGATTTCTCCGAGAAAATATTTTCCAATGAGCCCAGTCCCTCTGTATGAACGGGAGCAATGGATGTTATAATCGCTATATCGGGTTTTGCGATGTCCACGAGTTTATCCATTTCTCCTACTTTGTTTATCCCGAGTTCGACGACGGCGATTTCGGTATTTTCATCCATATCGAGCAATGTCAATGGCAGCCCGATTAGGTTGTTGAAATTTTTCTTCGCACTGTGGACATCGAATTTCAGAGATAGTGCTTTTGCTATCATCTCTCTCGCTGTCGTCTTTCCGACAGAACCCGTTATAGCGATAACTTTCGGCGACATCGCATCTCTATATGCCGATGCCAATGTTCCCAGTGCGTCGAGTGTATTTTTTACGACAATCTGCGGTATCGGAAGTTCGAGCCGTTTTTCCACGACAGCGACAGGTGCACCTTTTTGGTATGCATCGAGAACGAAATCGTGTCCATCGCGCTCGGCTCGCAGTGCGAAAAATATCTCGCCGGGGCGAATCGTTCTCGTATCCACAGATACACCGCGAACATATACATTCTCGGCATCTAAATCGGTCAAGTCACCGTTGATTATCGCCGCGATATTTTTTATTCTTTCTTGTTTCATTTTATCAGGCACTTTCCTGCAAAATATTTTCTATTGCTTCCCTTGCGATTTCGGCATCGTCGAAATGTATGGTCCGTTCGGCAAAAATCTGATAATCCTCGTGTCCTTTGCCTGCAATAACAACTGTATCGCCAGATTTCGCCGAAAAAATCGCCTCGTATATCGCCTGCTTCCTATCGACTATTCTTACGAAATTTTTCCTATCCACGCCCGATACAATCATATCTATGATTTCCTCGGGGTCCTCGGTTCTCGGATTATCCGATGTAATTACGACGAAATCGGCGAGTTCGGTTGCTATTTTGCCCATTATGGGTCTTTTTTGTCTATCTCTGTCCCCGCCGGCGCCGAAAACCACTATCACTTTACCTTCGGTCAATTCTCGCGCGGTGGAGATGACATTTCGCAGAGCATCGGGAGTATGAGCATAATCCACAATCACTTGGAAATTCTGTCCCAAATCTATTGTCTGGAATCTGCCCTTCACACTTTTCACCGACTGGATTCCCTTGATGATGTCTCCTATTCTATATCCTGTTGCCAGTGCAGCAGCGGCGGCACCTGCGGCATTGTATATATTGAATCGCCCTGGAATTTTTATATCGACATCGAATTCGCCCCAGGGACTTTTCAATCTGAATTTAGAGCCTGAGAAATCCATCGAAATCGGCTTCGCCAAAACATCGGCGTCTTTATTTTCCATTGCGTATGTCAAAAGTTCACCTCGATTTGCCTCGATTATGGTTTTGCTCGCGGGGTCGTCGATATTTATCACCGCCACCGAGCTATTTTCGAGTTGCTCGAACAATTTTGCTTTCGCCATCAAATAATTTTTCATATCGCCGTGATAGTCGAGATGGTCTTCGGTCAAATTTGTGAATATCGCCGAGCGAAATTTCAATCCCCACACTCGCTTCTGGTCGATTCCGTGCGATGATGCCTCCATAGCGACGCTCGTAATCCCTCGGTTTCGCATCTCTGCCAATAGATTCCATAGCGATTCTGCTCCTGGTGTTGTTATCGCCAGTTTTCTCGCAATTCCATCTTCGAACATATATCCCAATGTGCCTATGGAACCCGCTTTCTCGCCAGCAGATTTGAAAATATGCCATAGAATATGAGTCGTGGTGGTTTTGCCATTAGTTCCTGTAATCGCGTATAGTTTTTCGGGCGGTTCGCCTAAAAATATTTTCAATAGTGATACGAGCACCTCCCTTGTGTCATCCACCAAAATCAGAGGGACCGAAAAGTTTCGTTCCGAATGATTTTTATTCGCGAAGATACATATAGCGCCGTTATCTATCGCCTGTTCTATGAAATTGTGACCGTCGGAATGAACTCCCTTAATTGCTACGAAAATTTTTCCGATATCGATTTTTCGCGAATCGGATGTCACGCCGAACACAATCGAATCGGTAATATCTCCGATTACTTCACAATCGAATTCACTTTTGATTTTCTCGATAATTTCATTTAATTTCTTTGGCATCGGCAAATTCTCCTTTGGGTTCACAGACCAGAATACAGACGCCGTTAGAATCCAATATAGTATTCGGTTCTGGCAATTGCTCGACTACTATACCTCTCCCTTGAATTCTCATCGGGACATTGTGTTCGGATAGAATCTCGACCGCTTTGCGTAATGGCATACCTTTAACATCGGGAACGATTATCGTATCTTCAGGGTTCGCCGGTAGTTGACGAAGATGAAGAACGATTATACTTTTCGGCTCGACCGCTCGCCCAGGTTCGGGGCTTTGTTGGACTATTACATTTCCCACGCCGTAGAATTTTGCATCGAGATTTCTCATTTTCAGGATTTCGCGAGCTTGGGCGGGATTCGTTCTGATTAGATTCGGCACGGAGACCAAATTGTTTTTATCTCTATGATAGACGAAAAGTTTTTGAGAACTCGGTGATGGAAAAATTCCGGCGCTAATGGCTTTTTCGAGAACACTTCTCAGAACAGGAGCAGCAACTTGTCCACCATAATGGTTGAGAGTTTTCGGGTCGTCTATCACGATTATGCCGACAACATAGGGGTCATCATAAGGAGCGAATCCGGCAAAAGAGGCGAAGTAGGAATCTGTCTGATACCCTTTTTCACCGACGATGGTTTTGTGGCTCGTTCCTGTTTTGCCGGCGATTTCAATTATGTCGGAGTTGGCTTTTACAGCTGTGCCGTGAGTTACAACCTCGCGAAAAATCTGCGTCAATGTGTCGGCAACCCATCGCGGGATGACTTTCCGGACACGAAGCGGTTTCTTATCCAATACATCTTCGTTATTGAATTTGGTGATTTTAGAGACTACATACGGACGCATAAGGATACCATCGTTTGCTACCGCTCCGTAAGCACATACTATTTGTATAGGGGTAGCAGATACCTCGTAGCCCATCGGAAGAGTTGCCATCGAAGTTCCCCACCATTTAGATGGCGGACGAAGAATACCCGGCGATTCTGCGTTGAGGTCTATGTTTGTCGGTGTTCCGAATCCGAAAAGTTTTATATATCTATATAAGGTTTTTTTATCGAAATTCTGTGCGATTAATGTGATACCTACATTGCTGGAGTGGATTATTACATCTCTTGCCAGCATTTTATTTTTTGAATGGACATCGGTTACGGTTCTTCCGCAAATTCTAACAATCCCGTTGTGGGTATCGATTGTATCGGTTGTGGAAATCAGACTTTCAGCCAATGCCCCCGCGAATGTTACGAGTTTGAATATCGAACCGGGCTCGTATGGGTCGGTGATATTGCGATTTTTCCGCATTTCCAATGGGTATTTAACATAGTTGTTAGGGTCGAAATTCGGCAGAGATGCCATCGCTAAGATTTCTCCTGTGTGTGGATTCATCAAAATCCCTGCTGCTGAATTGGCTTTATTTTTTTCGAGTGCTTTATTCAGTTCTGTTTCGAGTATTCCCTGCAACTCGATATCGATTGTCAGATAGACATCGTCGCCGGGGATAGGTTCGCCTGTGGAGTATCGGAGAAGCGGGTAGTCCTCGCCGAAACCGTCTGTGAAAATAAGTTTTTGGGTTGGGATGCCCGTTAGAAGCGAGTCATACATAAGTTCTACGCCGGCGATTCCTTTGCCATCGTTATTCACGCAGCCTATGATTGTCGATGCAACCGAGCCATAAGGATAAGAGCGACTATACAGCGGAGTAAAGTATATGCCCTTTATCTTTTTAGCCTTGACCTTTTGAGCGATAGGAGTTGGAACTCTTCTTTCGAGATAGACGAATCTTCGATGGATATATGGCAATATTTTATTGAGATAGGACCCCGAAGGTTTTTGAAAAATTTGACAAAGAACGCTATCTATAACATCTATGCTATCCAATTGTTGGGGGTCTGCTACGATGTCGTAGAAAATATCATCTCTTGCGAGAAGTCTTCCGTTTCTATCATATATCGACCCCCTTCTTGCAGGAATATCTTTCGATTTGACCTGCTGGTTGATTGCCCGCTGTTTTAGTTTTTTCGCTGCGAGCACCTGTATCCCGACGAGTCTCGCCTCCACGATTACTATCGCTGTAACCCACATCAAAGATACGATAATCAGACGATTTATGTGTTTCAAAGAAAACATACATACTTCGTGATTGCTATAATGTTCCCGACCTATATTCGCGGTTATTGTTTTTACCGGTTATAGATGCCCATTTCTGTGTGAAATATTTTTTTATTGCAAAGAAACTTTGTTGCCAATGTGAGTTCGGTTTTTTTGGTATGGTTTTATTGATGACCAAAATTCTATCATCGGAATGGGAATAATGTAGGTGGCACATTTCGCTAGCGAGCGATTCGATTCGCTCTGGGGAGGAAAGTTCCGCTAATATTATTTCCTTTTCGGAGTTCTGGGAATGTAGTTCTCTGAGGCGATTTTGTAGTTTTACTACCTGCCTCGATAGTGAGAGTGTATATGCTCGCTGCCATACGAATAGGATTGCAGCGACAGATACGGCGAGAACGATGATGGGGACTTTCAGCGATGCGAAACCCCTCGACAACTTTTCTTTCAAAAATATCACAATTCTCCTTTCTCATAATTTTTCTGCGACTCGAAGTTTTGCCGAGCGCGCTCTTATATTCTTTTCGATTTCTTCCTTCGATGGAAGAACCGGTTTTTTGGTTATAATTCGCAAACTTCTGCGATGCCCACATCTACACACGGGCAACTCGGGTGGACAGATGCAATCTTTTGTTTCGGTTGTGAAGAAATTTTTTACGATTCTATCTTCACCCGAATGATATGTTATTACGGCGATTCTTTTCCCCGATTCGAGAATTTTGACGGATGATTCGAGAGCCTTTCTCAATTTATCGAGTTCGTCGTTGACCTCGATTCTGATTGCCTGAAAGATTTTAGCGAGAAAGTCGTTTCTTCGGCGTATCGGGACATCTTTTGCGACGATTTCAGCGAGTTCGGTGGTGGTGGTAATCGGTTTTTTCTGCCTTGCCGCTATTATTTTCTTCGCGATGTTTCGGGCATTTCTCAAATCTGCAAAATCGTGAAAAATCGAAGTTAATTTTTTCTCGCTATATCGGTTCACGACGATATATGCGGTTTTGGATGAATTTCTGTCGAAACGCATATCCAACAGACCTTCTTTTTTGAAAGAGAAACCTCTATCGCTATTTTCGAGCATTTCAGAGCGAAGTCCGAGGTCGAACAGGATGCCATCGATGAATTCGTATCCAGCGTCGTCGCGGACGATTTTCTCTACATCGGCGAAATCGCCGTAATAAATTGAAATTCTATTTCCAAAGAGCTCGCATTTCTTTTTCGCTGTTTCTACCGCTCGAATATCCTTATCGATTCCGATAATTTTCGCATTTTTCGTGTGTTTCAATATTTCGAGAGAATGACCTCCATCACCGATTGTAGCATCGACATAGATTCCGTCGTCGGTCGTGATTAAAAATTCAAGAATTTTCCGAGTCAGGACACTTCGATGATATTTCGTTTTTCTTTCGTTTTCCTCGTATTGCCGAGCTGAAAAATGCCTTTGCACCTTGTTCATAGTCAACATTAGAATCTTTTAGATGTTTTTGGTATTTATCGGGGTTCCAGATTTCAATCCAATCTATTACGCCGAGAATTAGCACATCGCCATCGATACCTGCTACATCGAGAAGTGTCTGTGGAATATTGATTCTGCCTTGATTGTCCACAGGGAGATAATGAGCCCAGGATGCGAATTCACGGTAGAAATTCAATCCTTGTTCGGCTTCGAGTTCCGATGGGTCGAATTCGCTTATAAATTTTTCGAACTTGTCCACAGGAAACACCGCTATGCAGCCGCCAATTCCTTTGCTGACAACGAACTGATTATATTCCATACCGGTTCCAGCCTCACGCATTCTTGCGGGAAGAGCGAGCCTGCCCTTTGAATCGAGTTTGTGTGTGTATCTTCCTGTGAACATTTTCTATCTGTCTCGTTTTGTTTTTGCTAAGTGATTGTTTTCCAGTTTATTATGTAAATCACCACTTTTCCCCACCATTCCCCACATCAATACTATATGGATGAGTCTGTTTTTGTCAAGAGGAAAAAAAGAATTATTTAAAAATTTTTAGGTGAATTTAAATATTGAAGGGATACCAGAAAATTAGATAAATTATCGAATAGGCGATTGAAATCAGTAATAGAATGTTTTCGCGTGGTTTTGGAGATATTAATATGTATATAAGTGTAAATATCGCCAATCCTGTCGCGATGAGAATAGGGATGTGGGAAATATGCCCTGCTATAATTGGAATCAAAATAAATGCCGATGCGGAGAAAATCGCGCAGATGATTTTTCCGTTTCTATAACCAAAAATCACAGGTATTGTGAAAGTGCCCGATTTTCTATCGCCTGAAATGTCTTTTAAATCCTTTGTGCAGAAACCGAGTGTAACACATACGATTGTTGCTAATGCAATTTGTGGAGGAAATTTATCGATATTTCCTCTAATAAATGAATAGCCGAGCAACATTCCGGAAAGAGTGGTAAAGCCGAGAGTCAATGTTGCGACGATAGGAATTCTTTTTAATCGAGCAGGTGGTGCAGAATATAAATACGCCAGCGCAGAAAATACAGTTGCTACCTTAAATACGGCGCCTTTCTGCGAGCCGAGACAAATTAGACCGATTATCAAACTTGTCCATACGATATATGATACCTCGTTTTTATCGATTATATTATCGACGAGAGGCGAATTATTTTTTGAGATTAAGTCGCTTTCGTAATCGAAATAGTAATTTATGAATACCGCAAAAATCCAGAGTGTAATATATCCTAAAAGCATCGCCAATAATTCGATATAATTTATATAATATAGTTTGTGTATATGTCCGGCGACTCCGAGCCATATACCGCCTAAAATCATTCCTCCATAATGGAGAAATCTTATAGGTCGAAAATACTTAAATATTGCATATACTATCCTTTTATTCAAGATATATATCCATATAATTGCGAGTATAAATAAAATTATAGTATATGTCGATGCAGGATTTATATATCTTGTTCCAGAAAATAGAGTAGGTGATATATATAGTAATATTTTCGATAATATAGAATTTATATATAATACGGATGCTATTGTAAAAAGTAATATATTAAATATATATGGTATCAGTATAGATTTCCATATACTTTTTGTCTTTATGTATATATACAATCCGATAAGAATTAAAATTATATATAGTTCGATTCGTAGTCCTGGCGAAAGCCCTCTTTGTATTGGATAGAATGGTAATGTAATATATAATGAAAACATAGCCGATATAAAATCACCGAACTTGTGAAAATTTAAATAACCCAATGGAAAACCATTCCCCAAAAATAGTATATCGAGAAATGGTGCGAGAAATATAAGTATCATCCCCAAAGCAGATACGCGAGAACTTTTTTTAGCAGGTGGAGTATATATTCCAAAAAGTATAGCACATAACAGAAACGCTATTATATAAAACATCGGATATTCGCTATAGTATAGATTGCCTCGGAATAATTTTCCATTACTTATAAAGCTTTCTATACCATTGCGAACAATTATAACAGCGGAAATATATAATGCCCAACTTTTGAAGTTTCCACTATTTTCTACCGAATCGAAAAATCTATATATTTTCTCAGAAATATTCATATATAGATTATAATATAATAAAAAAATTACGCAAGAGAACAATTTTGTAAAATGAGGAAAATTAAATTTCAGTTTAAAAAATTTGTTTCTTGCTATGTGAGAAAATCTTAATTAAATTAAAAAAAATGTTTTAGGAGCGGAGAATGAATTATCACGGAACGACAATAATCGGTATGGTAAAAGATGGGAGAGCGGTTATCGCAGGCGATGGGCAGGTGACACTCGGCGAAATGGTAATAAAGGGAAATGCGAGTAAGGTTCGTTATCTCGCCGATGGCACAGTTCTCGCGGGTTTTGCAGGGGCAGCTGCCGATGGTCTCGCACTCCTTTCGAGATTCGAGAACAAATTGGCAGAACACAACGACCTGCTTCGTGCAGCGGTAGAACTCGCAAAGGAATGGCGAACCGACAAGTATTTACGAAGACTCGAGGCAGAACTCGCCGTTCTGAATACAGAAAAGGCACTGATACTAACAGGTGCGGGCGATGTCCTCGAGCCTGAAAACAATATCGTCGCGATAGGCTCAGGCGCGGGATATGCAACAGCCGCCGCAAGAGCATTGTTCAAGCACGCGAAAAAAATGCCAATCGCAAAAATCGCGAGAGAATCGCTCGAAATAGCATCGCAGATTTGCATATATACCAATTCCAACATAACTCTTTTGGAACTCGGCGATTGATTGCTAAATTACGCGCCCGTAGCTCAACGGATAGAGTGTTGGCCCCCGGAGCCAAAGGTTGAGGGTTCGAATCCCTCCGGGCGCGAATGTGAGCCGAGCAA
>CAYRNI010000005.1:27699-35646 GCA_964425665.1 uncultured bacterium | reverse complement strand
GACAATCGGCAACCATACAATCGTCCGACGAATAGCCTTGATTAGATAAATCTCGATAGCCTTACGGCAGATGTATTTCGCCGTTGCCGGTCGAGAAAATCCAGAAACCGAGACCGGGATAAAGAGTATCGACATCGCTTATAGGCACAGGCAGATATGTAGAATACGATGGGTCGTAATAGAATATCGATATAATCAATCCTGGCGGGTCGCTGGCAAGTGAATCCGATGGTATCGGTCTTCGCAAATCGCCTACTAGATTCCAGCCGGGATACACTATTCTTCGATAACTATCCACAGGCACCCCTGCCGTAGCGAAAGTGGTATCCGAAAATGAAAACAGCCAATATCCGGCACCGGCTTCGGGAGAATCCGCAATGTAAAAACTATGAGTAAGAGCATTATATGCCATCATACCGATTGCACCGGGGAAAATGTAATCGGAACTGTGGTCGTATGGCACATAAGGGAACGAAATCATATTCCACCCTGCGGACATATTCATATCGTTGCGAGCTAGGTCGGGGAAATACCAGCGGATAATCAGCGAATCGTAATCCGCAGTGTTCCACCAATACGATGTATCTCGCTTCATATCCACAAAGCCGTTTAGGATGAAAAATCCCTCGGGCAAATATGTCGGATTCCAGTGGACAAAAAGGTTCGTATCGGTATCTGTTTTTATAACCCAAATATCGGGCAGGTCGAAACCTTGAACCGAGCGCAGAAGTTTCCGTATAGCAGGATAGTCGGGGTCGTTCAGATATATATATGCATCGACCTCGGTAGGTGGCGGTTCGGGATAGATAATGTCCACTTCGGGGTCGTAAAGTTCTGTTGCGGATGGCGCCGCACCGATTGTCACCGTCCTTTTCTCGAAAGATTCGGGTCTATCCATCCTGATATCCATAAGCCAAGGGGCGATTTTCCATAAGGCATAGAAAAAGCCGTGTTCCCAGTTCACCTTCGGATAGCCGAGATTTAACGATGCTGTATCTATAATCACCGATGTGAAATCTCCTCCATTAGCGGAACAGTCCGTCTGGACAACGAGATATGCGACAATTCCGCCATCGAGTCCGCTGACAGTATCCGCCCAATCGATATGGATATGCCATAACGAATCGGGTATTTCCTCGGTAAGTTGAGCATCGGCGATAGGCACGATAGCACTATCGTCTAAAATACCGATAGGATGAATCAAATCGAAATCCGCAGTGAACCAGACATCGAGAGCATAATAATTCGCATTTGTCAAACTGTCGATGTAAAGCGGAATATATGCGGTATCGCAAGGGACAGCATTAGTATCGCCGAACCATACCAATCTCTCTACAGAAACAATCCAGAAGTTCCAGCAGTAAATCGGCATATTGTTCGGCGGGCAGTAATTGTAAGTCGGCGAATCGAAAAGATTTCGCACACATACGGTATAAGGACCATCGCCCATCCAATCGACACCATCGAGCACAAACCTCATCGAATCCTCGAAATGTAGTGAGTCGTAAGGGATAGTGTCCGATGCCCGCATTATGAAAACATTATCCTCGGAGAACAACGATGTATCCACTCCCGAGAAGTCGTCGAAAAGTTGTGCGGATATCTCGATTGCCTCAGGGTTGTTCAATGTCTCGCCATCGGCAGGGATGGTATTGAGAACCACAGGAGCGATAGTATCCACCACGAAAAAGCACGGCTCTGTCGATGATGCACAACCGTTTTCGTTCTCCACATAGTCTATCCAGAATGTAACTGTATCGCCGTGGTTCCAAGGTATGGGTGGAGTATAAGCGATTCCAGTTCCTGAAATCACCACGCCATCGGATTCAGCAGTCAGTGTGTCATCGTTCACGATTATAACGACAGATGAATCCACAATGTTCCCATATTCTGGATTGTCGAGAACATAGGTGAAGCCCAATCCGGAGCAGGTTGTGATACCGCCGCAAGGCTGTGGTATGGAAAGAGTCAGTTGCGGTGGGCAAAGCGACATATATCTTGTGGAATCTACACCGAATGTCCCCGAAGCATCGAACACATTTACGGTGAGGTCGATAGAATCGGCACAGAACAGAGTTTCTCGCCATACGAACTGGTAGCAGCAGGAATCGGTGCTTATTTCGTTGGCGATACCTGTAACGAGGTCGCTCCAATCGTCGGAATAGAGATAAAACCAATCGCCGCCTGTTTCGGGTCCGAGGTCATAATATCCGGAATAATATATTCTCGATGCGGGTTCGAGAACAGAATAATACGAGAATTCGCCATTATTCGGAGTTACAGGCAAAACAATAATATCGTTTTCGATGCAATAATGGACGATTGAATCGATTGGGTATTCCTCCCAAGAGCCTGGGATTTCACCCCAGGCGGGGTCGCAGACATCGCTTACCACAGGGCGTTCGTCTGTGAAAAGGACGAATACTTTTTGAGCATCCGAGCGGAAATCGAACCAATCGTTCGCTCGAACAATCGCACCGAATTGGTCCTCGTAACCGGAACCACGACTTCCCGCAGGCCAGGAATACATCTCCCAAGCGGCATCGAAAAGACAGGTGAATTCCAATGAATCCGTAGCCCACCAATCGGTTCCTCCAGCCAAGTCTAATGCGCAGGCAGATGGACCCGTGAAATGGGTCTTTACCATATTGCATATTCCGTCGATTTCAGTGGGACAGCCGTTGAAAACCATTATCCCGATTCGATAATTTACATCTCTCAGTGCCGAAATGAACTCGGGAACATGAGTATACATCAATCCAACCTCGTCGTCCATACTGGTCGAGAAATCGAAAAGAAGCACTACATCGACTTTCGCTGTTTCCGGGGGGCATTCGTTTATCATTTCGAGATTCGGTGGAACAATCGGTGTTCCATCTTCGAGAAAACCGAAATTTGAAATATCCAATCCGCGAACATAGTTGGAATCATCGTCGAAAACGCAAACAGTAGCATAGACTAATGAACAGCCCTCGGTATAGACATTGCTTATTTGCGGATGGAATTCGGTGGTTTCGCACCCGTGAATTGAAATGTCCGTTCCGAAACACCAAATCGTGTCAGGACCGGGGAAGTCTATCATAAATAATGAATCGTAGAAAGCATTTGCGCCTGTTATAACTAAATCGAGCAGGCAATCGCCATCGATGTCGGCGACAACAGGGGAAGCATAAGATGCTTCACCTATCCGAACCGAATCCATAACCGTGCCATCGCCACGAACTTGATAAAGATACGCATTATCGCCTCGCATCGCGGAGATAAATATCTGTAAAACATCGCCCGTGTGCGAATAAAAGGCTGTCCGCTGAACATTTCCCCTGAAAAATAGCCAAGGAGTGGCATCATCCGGGTCACCAGCGATTGCAGCAGATGATATAATCGAATCGCCGAGGTCCACATACCATTCCAAAGTAACAGTTGCTGCTGATGGTTCGTAGTGGAAACATTTCAAATGTCCCCCACCAATTCCAGAAATTACCTCGTAATCGCCGTCACCATCTACATCGGCTATCGCAGGAGATGAATAGACTCTTCCTGAATGATAGTATATAGCGATTTCCGAGCCAGATATTGTTCCATCGCCGTCCTCGTCGCCATCTATAAAATACACATTGCCATCGTAAGCACCTACTACTACCTCGTTATCGTCGTCGCCATCGATATCTCCCGCAGCAGGGGAGGCAGAGACCGCAGGATATGAACCCCCAGTGGAATATTCCCAGAGCAGAGAACCATCTTCACCATTGAGGCATATTATCTTACCTCCGGGTTGCCCCAGAGAACCACCCATTCCACCCTGCCAGCCGGTTCCAAAAACCACATCCAATATACCGTCGTTATTCATATCGACGAGACAAGGAGCAGATATTACAGGAGAATCGGTGGGGTAGAACCAAATTATGTCCCAATCGGTTCCATCTGTCCCGCCTGGTGCTGTGGGATAGTCCGACCATCCGCTATAAGTGATACCATCGTCCATACCATCGGATGGGTCGGCTTGAAGGCAATACATCCCCCAATGGTTATCGGTGGAATCGTATCCTGCATTGCATCCTATCGCGATTTCGAGACCTGAGATATCGGGGACAATATCCGCGACAGCAGGGGATGAATGCCACGCATAAGGTCCGCTGATGTGAGGTGGTGAAGGAAATGTCCACAGGAAATTTCCGAATCTGTCCATCGCCTCGACATTCCAACCGCTCGTCGTTCCGCTGACTATATCGGGCAATCCATCCGAACCGTAGAAATCGAGTATTGCAACCGAACTGCGGGATTCATCTGTGCCAGTTCCCACAGCCCATTCGAGATTGCCCTCGGCGTCGAGACAACGCCATACACCTTGCGAACTATCCGTGGTATCCTCCACATTCTTCAATTCATCGCTCCCGAGGACGATTTCCAGATAATCATCGGGGTCGCTGCCCACACTATTTACATCTGGAAGATTATATATACCGGCGGTGGCACCATAAAGCATTCTATCATAATTCACTATAGAAAAAGTGTCCGACGATGATGTCGAGTTCGATGCTTCGGGATAGAACCATTTTAGCGAAAAATCCGCCGAAACTATCCCGAAAGCGAGAACCATAACGGATAAAGTAATTGGAATTCGTAATTTCATAAAATTTCCCCCTATATAATTTTTGATTTAGTTAAAAATATAATTTTTGCTTTTGAATTTGAAACAGTTTTTCAGAGATTACCTTGCAACAGTAACAGTTCCCTCGCAAACGACTTCGCCATCTACCTCGATGACATATAAATAAATCCCGATGGGAACTCGTTTTCCGTTTTCATCATCCCCGAGCCAACGGGATTTAAGTTTTGCATCGGATGATGCAGGAACGGAAATATTTTTAACCAAAACTCCGTAAATATCGTATATATATATGTCTGCATTTTTGTAAATCATTCCAGGAAAAGTGAACTGGCAAAAATCGTTTTGTTCGTCGTCGTTCGGTGTGAATGGATTAGGCATTCGTAGGCAACCGAAATCTGGTAGGATGAAAAATCGCCAATTATAATCGGCGCAGTTGGGTCCGCAGGTATCGGGACTGTCGCAAAGATGTAATGATATGTCCACTGTTTCGCCGGGAAACCAAACCATAGAGAAGTTATCGGGATTAAATAATATTTGCCCCGCGAGCGAATCCGAACTTATATTGTCCATAACATCGCCGAGCGAAAAAATTCTTCCTTCGACCTCGAACCAACTCGAATCGACCAGAACACCAGCAAGATTATCGGTGAAATCTATCTCGATATTTTGATGGATATTAGCCACTGTATCGCTATCCGTCGGGATTATGAGTTCTGCTGATGGCGGTTGAAAGTCTAAATAGAATATCCATTGTGGATTATTTTGCAAAATATTTCCGTGATTGTCATCTGCGGAAATCAGTTCGACGCACACAGTTTCATTATTCGACCAGAAATCGCTATCGGGAGAGAATATCAATGTATCGTTTGAAAATAGCAGGTTCGGGCTATCGCAGGCGAGTGTATCGTTATTTATGGCGACGAGAATTGTAGAACTATCCACGCCGTCGCTGTCGGAAATTGCAATCCATATCTGTTGGTCCTGACAGGCAGAAATTCCATTCGGCAATATATGTTCGGCGATAGGTCCTTCGCCAGAAATAGGATAAACCAATGTATATGTAGTGCAATTCGGCGGGCAGGAACATCCATAATCTAAAATACTATCGCAAATCCGAACACACAACAAAAGTGTATCATCACCGCTTAAATTTGTCACCGTGAACGAATCCATTCCACCGATTGCCGATAAAGTATCCCTCGTTCCATCTGGATGAACTATAATAGGAACAGTATAAAGCAAACTCCACCACACACCCGCGATATTATCCGATGCGTTCAAATCGAATGAATTTTCGCCAGCAGTCAGCACACTCGGCGGAGGAATAGGGGAAATAGTCGGCGGTCGTAAATCTACGATGAAACTTAAACTTTCGTTCACAGCAGTAGTGCAATCTCCCGCTGTTATAATAGAATCGAGCGTAATGAGGACAGTATCGCCATCGTTCCAGTTGTTCCATATCGAGACATCGAAAGTGTCCCATCCAGCACGATTGAAATTCATTCTATTCGAGCCACCCATAAGATTTAAGGTATATCCATCATCGCCATTGTGAACGATTACAGTAGAGTAAGTTCGAAAAGTATCGGGATAATCCCAGTATGTAGTTTCTGCGAGCATAAAATTTGCACTTTGCTGCGGGCAGGATGTAAATATCGGCGGCTCGGCAACAGGACAAATCGGCTCTACGATGGCAGGAGCGCAAACACCACAGCCCTCGACAAAAATCCCCGTCCCGATACAGAATATAGTATCGGGAATAAATCCATCGGGGTCGTTGCAAACAGTGAACACCGCTTCGAGCTCGCAATCGAGGTCTATATCTGCGATAACAGGAGATGTGTGAATATGAGTGCCGAGATGAATATTATCCATCACAGAGCCTGTTATTCCATCGAGACGACAGAAATCGCCGTTCATCGTGGCGATGAAAATGCTCAATACATCACCGCGAATAGGGTAATAATTAGTTCTCTGATTATTGCCGCAGAATTCTGCCCAAGGGGTGCTATCGTAGTTTCTGCCAGCAATAGCGGGCGATGATACTATCGCAGCGTCGAGATGTGTATCCCATATCAAATTTACCGTTGTCGGCGGTGTATAGGACAAGCACACAACCCTACCGCCCATATCCGCGGCGATAATTTCGAGATTGCCGTCGCCATTGACATCGGCAATCGCGGCAGAGGATTTCACATTGTGTCCCATATTGAAAGTTGTCATTTCACTGGCGGAAATTGTGCCGTCGCCATCTTCATCGCCATCTATGAGATACAACAGACTGTCGAACGCACCGACCACTACCTCGAGGTCGCCATCGCCATCGAAATCCGCGATAGCAGGGGATGCTTCTACAATTTGTTCGCCACCAGTTGGGATTCTCCATCGCAGAATTCCCGTTGGACCATCGAGGCAGTATATATTTCCACCGGCAGTCGGGAAAAGTTCATAGGTCGGGGAATATCCATCGCCGAAAACTACATCGATATCGCCATCTGCATCGATATCGCCGACAGCAGGAGTAGAAATCACAGGACCGAGAGTATTATAAACCCATAATACATCCCAGTCGATACCATCGGTCCCACCATCGGTTATATAATCGTAAAAGCAATACGAATGGTCTGCGACAGAGAAATGAATACCATTATCGACTCCATCCGATGGGTCGGCTTGGAAGCAATAGAGTGCATCGCAAGGGTTATTTCCGATAACTATTTCGTATCCGGGGACATCGGGGACGATATCGGCAATCGCTGGCGATGAATGCCACATAAAAGGACCCGATGTGTGCGGTGGCGATGGAAAAGTCCAAATTAGATTGCCGAATCTATCCATTGCCTCCATATTCCATCCACTCGTTGTTCCGCCGGCGATTTCGAGATTGCCATCTCCCGGATTTATGAAATCCATAATCGCCACGGAGCTGCGGGACTCGTCCGTGTAAGTGCCCACCAACCATTCGAGATTTCCCCGAGCGTCGATACATCGCCAAACTCCAAGCGAAGAAAAGTATGAATAATATTCATCGCTTCCCGTAACAATTTCCATAAAATTGTCGGGTTCACCGCCGACAGAATTGACATCGGGACCGAGGTCAGCAACCGCGGGACTCGCTCCGAAAGACATCCGAGCATATTGATTATATAATCCATATCGCCATTCGATATGGAAAGCATTCGCTGTGATAACAACAGACAATAAGATAAAAAATACGAAATTACATTTATTTAATAAAATTTTCATCCATTTTCGGACAAGTCACGCATTCATTTTATAATTTTGAACTCGACCCTTCGGTTTTTGGCTCTTCCCTCGGATGTTCCATTATCGGCGAT
>CAYRNI010000005.1:19656-27599 GCA_964425665.1 uncultured bacterium | reverse complement strand
ATATCATACCAATCGCTCAAATCGTCGTATCGATTGCCATATTCATCGCAATAAAAAAGACTATCGGTATTGTGGAAAATCATTCCGCCTTGAAATCCGAAACCGAACACAAGATTTTCGAATCCCGGCGTATTCAATCTGCCACCGAGACCGAAGTCGAAATGACCCTTATCGCCAATACCGAATTCAGAACCCAAATCGATTGTGCCGAGTTTTAATTCGTCCTGACACCATTGCCCAAAAACTGCAATAACTATAACAAACAAGACAACGAGCATCTTTCTCATCTAAACCTCCTTCGTGTTTTATCTGTATATTAAAATCGAGTAAAAAGTAAAAAAGCAAGGAAATTTTTACTGCTCTTAAATAATCTTTACCTCGCCACCGTAACTGTTCCATCGCAAACTACTTCACCATCGACCTCGATGACATATAAATATAATCCCTGTGGGACATTTCTGCCATTACTGTCTTTGCCGTTCCAAATCGCCTTTCTCTTAGCAGAAAATCCACTGTCTATCTCGATTTTCCGAACCAATACGCCGTGAATATCGTATATGTATATCGTTCCCGGCGAATAATACATCCCAGGAAATGTGAACTGGCAGTAATCGTTTATATTGTCATCGTTAGGGGTATATGGATTCGGCATCCGAGCGCATCCCTCCGTCGGTGGAAGATAGAAAAACCAATAGAATTCCGAGCAGTTAGGTCCGCAAGTATCGGGGTTGTCGCAAAGATAAGCACTAATATGAATCGTATCACCCGGCAGCCAAATTTTATCGAAGTTGTCAGGGTCGAATAGTGTCAGCGCTGTCAGCGAATCCATCGAAATATTAAACAGAACTTGTTCGAGTGGATACTGCACGCCATCCACGGATACGGTGCAAGCAGGAACCCGAAAACCAGCGAGATTATCGGATAGTTCCAGTTCGATGGATTGATGCATATCCATAACGCCCGAACTGTCATCGGGAGTTGTCATCTGTGCTGCTGGTGGCTCGAAATCGAGATAAAACTGCCAGGAAACGGGGGAACTTTGCAATTCCGCTCCGTAAATATCGTCCGCCTTGATTAAACTGACCGAAACTGTCTCGTTATTAGTCCAATAGTTCTCGGGCGGAACAAAAAACAGTGTATCATCCCGATATGTCAGTTCGCTGTCTGAGCAAGTGAATGTATCGCTATTGACCACGAGAACGATTGTGGAACTGTCCACGCCGTCGCTGTCGGAGAGAGCGAGCCAGATTTGTTGGTCTCGGCAGGCGGAAATCCCATAAGGTAAAATCGGTTGAGCGATAGGTCCTTGAAGAATCAAAATCGAGAATTGCCAACAGGTATCGCCGAGATTAGGCGGACAATAATCGTAGGTGGGGTCATCGGGGACATCATTTATGCAAATCTCGACTGTATCGTGATTGTGTAAAAGAAACCCGCCGATATTCATATATGGATGGTCACTGAATGCTACGAATGGGACAGAAACGCCGTTCACAAAGACCTCGAAATTATCGTTGCCGACATCAGACCATCTTACGCCAGCGAGGTCGTCAGATATTCTCAAAGATGCGGTGAAATCTGTCGTTCCCATAACCGTATCGGGTGGAGGATAAAGTTCCGTGAAATATGGCGGTTCTAAATCCACAACGAAACAGCAGGTATCGCTGAATATCGGGCAACCCATACTATCGAAGCCAGCGACGAGCGCCGCACATACGGTATCGCCGTTGTTAAAACTCGTAGATGGGACAAAATGTAGTGTATCATTTGTAATAGATAGTTCATCATCGGACAAGTGGTAATATCCGCCAGGGTTCACAGCGAAAACGAGTGTCGATTCCACCGGTGCGAAATTTTCGTTTTCTCCCAAAAGTGCCATATACATATCTTGATAAGCGCAGGTCGTTATACCACCGCAGGGATGAGGATAGAAAAATTCTCCGCCACCGGGGCAGGGTGGACTGTAAAATGTATCGCCCACACCGAAATTTGTGCTAGTTTGAAAAGCATTTACAACGAGAGTGTCATAATCTCGGCAGAATTGTTCCTCGCGGTATCTGAAAAGATAGCAGCAAGGTAGATTGGCTATCGTTATGCCGATTTGTATAGCGAGACTATCGTAGTCATCCGACCATAGATAGAACCAATTTCCGCCTGTTCTCGGTCCGAGGTCGTAATAACCCTCGTAATATGCTCTCTCGGGTGATTCTCCGAAAGCATAGACGAATTCGCCATCGTTCGGGGTGACGGGCAACATAATGATGTCGTTATCTACACAATATTGGACAATAGAATCGAGACTGGCTTCATCCGGACCCCAGCCGTGAGGACAGGGTGGGGACTCCACAATAGGTCTTTCATCGGTAAAAAGGATAAATACTTTGGCGGCATCGGGACGGAAATCGAGATTTTCGTTCGCTCTGACGATAGCACCATACTGGTCTTCTTGACCAGAACCTCTCATAGATGGGGACCAATGATACAGGTCGTTCACCACTGCATTGTAAAGACAGTCGAACTCTGTTAAATCGGTTGCCCACCAATCTGGACCTGTCTCATCATAACTGCAAAATGCACTTCCAAATGTTGTGCGATTGATTAACCATACGCCATTGTCTGGCCAAGTCTGTTCTGGACAACCATTGAACACAACAGTAGAAATTCTGTAATCCATCGGTCCCAACGCCGCGACAAAAGACGGTATCGAGCCGAAAAATAGACTCACCTCGTCGTTCATACTGGTAGAGAAATCGAGCAGCAGCACGATATCGACCTGAGCACTCTCCGAGGGACAGGCATCGAGCAATTCCAACGATGGCGGAAATACTTGAATTCCGTTCTCGTAGAATGCGAAATTATCGAGGTGCAAATCTTTTACATATCTATCTCCGCTGCGGACACAGACCTCGGCATATACGAGACTGCAACCTTCTGTCCAAACATCTGCTATTTCGACTCGCAGTGTTTCCTCAGACATAGTTATGGTGAAGCAAGAATCCAGATTGTTCGGTTCGCAATAGTCAGGGGAATCCTCGGCGTGAACACAAATTTGATGTGGTCCAACACTCCATCCTGTCGGCGGAATTACGCCGAAACCATCGGGGCGAGAACAAAATTCGAGATAAAATGTATCGAGAATATCGACGACTATATAACTCGCCGATGTATCGAGCGAAGTTTCGTAATCCTGAACGAACACCACAGCCGTATCCCCGCTGCTGATTAAAATTCCAGTCGGCGGTGAAACGAGTGTCGCGCGAGGTATATCCACATCGAAATCCAAATCGAAAGAAAAATTCTGACTATGACCGCAGGAATCGAAAATCGAACAGGAAATACTGTGCGTTCCCGATGTCCAGAATTCCACCGCAGGCGCGAATGTGAGGTTCAAACCATCCCAGATGAATTCGGGCGATGAAAAATAATATGTCGAGCCATCGATATCCAGAAAAGATGCGGAAGTATCGAGGCCGCATCCTGGGTGAGTTCTTCCCGATGATAGCCAGAATATCGTTTCGAGCGTGAACCTTTTGTTATCGACAGCATCCCAATCTACTGGTATTCCGCCGAAAGATAACAATCCGTTGCTGAAAAAGTGTTCTTCACCGCAGGCGACAATTTTTCCGCCCAGCGATGAATCCGCAGCGACGATACAATCTCCGCCATCGGTCATTATTACCTGTTGAGATGATGATGCGGAAATCGGCATCGGCTTGTAAATCGTCAATCGTTCGACGCTAGTTTCTATCGGGTGAGTTCCAGATACATCCAATGTGTCGACAACGGTTGTTCTCGGTGCGGAATAGCTCATCCCGACGAGTGAAAGCACCGGATTGTGGACATCGAGTTCACTCAAATCGCCAGCCGATGCTCGAACTACCGAAAGCACTCCGCCGCCATTCGATAGAAATGTTTGTATCGCGGTCAGTTCAGAAGAAGTGAATACTCTGCCAGGATTACCGTATAAAATTAGAACATCGTAGTTCGGAAGCAATGTGGATAAATCGGCTGATGAATCGACAATATCGACGAAGAAACCGAGTGTCGTTAGCGTATCGACAAATCTTTTCCAATCGGCAGGATTATCGCCAGTGGGACTTTCGCCGAAATCCTCGTATGGTTCGAGGACGAGTATTTTCACACTATCGTCATCGGCGGGAATAATGGACAATGTTATCGGTTGGTCATCGCAGGAGATTACGCCATCTGTATATGGTTCATCGAGAAAAGAGATAATATTCTGTCCCTGAATCGACCCGATTAAAACCGCAAGAAATAGCGTTAATATTTTAAAAATTCGCAATTTTGTCACCTCTTACATAAACTTCCCCATAATAAATATAGCATTTTCTATGCCATAAGCAAGCACTTATTTTATCGATAGTTTCGCATTCTCGGTGTGCATTTTGGGACAAAATAGAACTTTTTTGAACATAAATTACTTGCATTTTTTCGGGCGAAATAGATATTAAAAATATGGAGCGAGAAAAGATAAATGAAATAATGTCGAAAGTTCTCGGCGAACTCGGTAAAAAGCCCGATGAGAAATCCTCTGAGCAAAAGGTCGAAGTAAAAAGTCGAACTGCTGTCGGCACGGAATCGCCGCAGAAAACCTACCCGATTTTGCGTCCGTTTCACAGAAATTCCCCTGTGTTAATCACTGAGGAATATCTGAAAAAAACTGTGCCCAATGGCGGAATAGTGCTCGTCGAAGGGAATTATATCATCACGCCGTCGGCAAGAGATTTCATCAGAAAAAATAATGTAGAGATAAAATCGACAAGTTCGGTTCCGGAAAAATCTGGTAAGGAAGAATATAGCCCAGAGATTAAGAAGACCGTAGCAATCGGTTCCGACCACAGAGGTTATCCGCTGAAAGAATTTTTGAAAAAATCTTTGATGCAGCAGGGATATAAAGTAATCGATGTCGGCACATTTACGGCCGAATCGTGCGACTATCCCGACTATGCCATAGCGGTTGCAAAAAAAGTTTCATCGGGGCAGGTATATCTCGGTATCGCTATCGATAGTGCCGGTATCGGTTCCGCTATCGCCGCGAACAAAATCGAGGGCATTCGTGCAGCGGTCTGCTGGGACGATGCCACCGCCGAGCAATCCCGTATGCACAACAACGCGAATCTTATGTGTATCGGAGCGGATAATCTCGCACCCGCCAAGGCTCTATCTATGGTGAATAAGTTCCTATCTGCTAAATATATTCCCAACGAAAGATACGATAGGAGACTCAAAAAAATAGCCGATGCTGAAAAAAACAAATGATGAACCAATCGAATTTTCAACACCATCACATAGAAATTCTGACGAACTCACTGCGATAAAAACACTTCGATTTTACTTAAATGTCTTGCAATAATTTTTCTATATGGTATTTTTCAAAAATAGAATTTAAGGGGGTAATATGGAAAAAATATGGCGTCTAATTCCACAAATCGATAGAATCGAGGATGAGAACTTACGGGACAAGGTTAAGCAATGTTTCGAGGAGGCTATAACTCGCGGTGGATGGAGCGAGGAAGATGCTCTTTCGATACCGTTCACATTGCTAATTCCCGACTGTCCCATATCGATTCTTCAACATACATCCTCGGTGACACAGATTGCTTTCCAAAGTGCCGAGGAACTTTCGAGTATGTTTCCAGAATTCGAGTATGATAAGGATATTCTAATCGCCGGTGCGATTCTCCACGATGTCGGCAAATTTCTCGAATATACAAGGGATAAAAACGGCCGAATTGTCAAATCTGATTTCGGGAGATTAATCCGTCATCCGTTCAGCGGTGCCGCTCTGGCATACGAGATGAAGTTGCCCGCGAAAGTAATTCATATAATCGCCACGCACGCTCACGAGGGAGATAACGGCTACCGCTGTATCGAGTCGATTTTAGTTCATAAAGCAGATTTTATCACATTCGAGACGATTAGAGAATTTTTGAATGAACGATGACGGATAGAATCATAAGGAAACATACCTATTCGCCGGATGAGACAGAACTGTTGGGCGAAGAAATAGCCAAAAAAATCCATCGTGGGACAACGATACTTCTATACGGCGAACTCGGAGCTGGAAAAACTACTCTGACCAGAGGTATATGCCGAGCATTCGGTATCGATATGGTCAAAAGTCCATCCTTCGTGATGGTAAATGTCTATGCTGGACGGGGAATAGATGTCTATCATATCGATTTGTATCGGGTTTCCGAGCTCGACAGCGAAACCGCAGGGGAAATCGGCGAATATCTTTGGGATGACGATGCAATAAAAATTGTGGAGTGGGCGGAAAATCTGCTGGATGAAATAATTCCAGAAAAAGTTGTCGCTGTAAAAATCGAGCGAATATCGGATACCGAGAGGGAAATCACCATCGAGGGCGATATGGAGTAAAAAATTGTTAAAAATAGGGAAAAAATAATGATGAAAGTAATCGTAAATGTTCAACTTCACGAGAGAAGAGTAGCCATAGTAGAGGGTAAAAATCTCGTAGAGTTGATGATAGAGCGTTCCGACCAACGAAGAATCGTCGGGAACATATATAAAGGTGTTGTGGAAAATGTTGTGCCATCGTTGAATGCCGCATTTATCGAGGTCGGTCTTCCGAAGAGAGTGTTTCTTCACATTTCGGATATCGCACATTTCGACCCGTTCGCAGATGCCGAGACCGAAGAGGATGACGACTCATTCCACCAGCCACTTGTGAAAAACTATAGTGCCCATATCAATAGAGTTTTGAAAAGAGGGCAGGAGATTTTAGTCCAGATAGTCAAAGACCCGATGGGAACGAAAGGTGCGAGATGCACCACTCAACTATCTATACCTGGTCGCTATCTCGTTCTCATCGCTGGACCGAAACATATCGGCGTCTCGAGAAGAATAAGCGATAGGAGGGAGCGTTCCCGCCTGAGGAAGATAATCTCCGAGGTAAAACCCGAAGGTTTCGGCGTTATCGTGCGAACCATAGCGAGAGGTCTTTCTGCGGATGCACTTATTCAAGATTTGAACAATCTTTTAGAACAGTGGGAGAAAATAAAAAAGAAAGCACAAGTTCTTCCTGCGGGTTCGCTTATCTATCGCGATGCGGGACTTATCCCCGCTCTCGTGCGAGACCAGTTCTCCGAGGATGTAGAAGAATTTATAATCGACTCGCAGGATGAATACAAAAAGATAATCAATTATGTCAGGAAAGTCGCTCCCAATCTCGCCGATAGGGTCAAGTTATACGATGGCAAAGAGCCTATTTTCGAACGCTTCGGTATCGAAAAGCAGATAGATAAAATGCTCTTTCGCTCCGTGAGATTACCCAGTGGAGGCGAAATCGTAATCGATATTACGGAAGCGTTGATAGCGATAGATGTCAACAGCAGCAAGTCCACGAAAAAGCGAGATTACGAGGAGATGATTCTCAAGGTGAATCTCGAAGCTGCTGAGGAAATCGCTCATCAACTTCGCCTTCGGGATTTGGGCGGTATAATAGCGGTGGATTTTATCGATATGGCTCAGAAGGAAAATAGGGAAAAACTCGAGAAATCGTTCCGTGAAGTGCTTAAAGATGATAGAGCGGTCAAGCGGATTCTTCCGATGAACGAGTTCGGAATGATTATCATCACCCGCAAGAGAGTTCGTCAGTCCATAACATCGCGAATCACCGAGCAATGTCCTGTCTGTCGTGGTGTCGGTTCGATATATTCGCCCAGCACGATGGTCGCATATATCGAGCGATGGCTCATCCACGCTCAGGGTAATTTTAAGGGGAGAGCGATTCTTCTGGCTCATCCCGATGTCGCCGAGGAAATGCTCTCCGATAATGGACAACTTATCGCAGATTTTGAAGAGGCATATGGAATTCGATTGGTAGTTTTCGCCGATGTCTCGATTCCACCGAATTCTTACAGGATAATATCTTCCGATACAGGCGAAGATATTACGGA
>CAYRNI010000005.1:8381-19556 GCA_964425665.1 uncultured bacterium | reverse complement strand
TCAATTTTTCTCGAGAACACTCATAGCGGCATTATATCCACGCTTTTCGATGGTATTGAAATATTCGAATCTCCACCATTGAAGTCCTGCGATTTCTGGTGTTATAATTTTATCTGCTCCAGAAAGTTCGAGTTGCTTTAATTTCTGATTATTGCCATCTATCACACGCATCATAATGTCCATTCCATTTTCGCATTTCGGTATTTTCGGTGATGGAGGCGAGACATCGACAGCGAAAATTCTTTTTGAGCAAATCGATTTCACCGCATTGACAGGAACAGGCGATATCGCTCCCCCATCGACGAGAAGCATTCCATTATGCTCGACGGGCGGAAATATCCCCGGTATCGAGCTGCTCGCAACGACAGCATCGATGACAGAACCCGATGTAAATACCGTCTCTCTCGCACCGATAAGGTCGTATGTTACTATGGCGAGCGGAATTTCAGCATTCTCGATATTCTTATCGGGAATAACAGACGAGATAAAATCGCGAAGTAGGTCCTGTTTCAAGATATGTGTATCGTTCAGTAGTTTCGAATACATTCTGAACTTGTAGAAACTCGAGCGGATACTTTTCAGCCGGAATTTTTTCACATCGGTCGCATTTTTGAATATTTCGAATTCATCGAGTTTATCTCTGTTCTGTATAAGATAATTCAATAATTTCTCCTCGACTGTTTTCCAACTCGGTTCGTATGCATATATCGCGGAGATTATCGCTCCCATACTGGAACCCGCCAATGCAATAATTCTATAACCGAGTTCATCGAGGGAATGGAGAACCCCTATGTGAGCGATTCCTCTCGCTCCGCCGGAACCCAATGCCAATCCTATTTTCGGATGGGGACAAGTTATTTTTTCCCAGAAATTCTTCATATTTTTTAACATAACTTATTTCTACAATTTGAAAAGTATAAAAATTTGAAAAGTATAAAAATTTTTTCTAAAAAAGACTTGACTATAAATATGCGTATCTTAAAATTCCCAGACTACTTAATTTATGGAGGCATAGATGTCAAAAATAACAGAGCCCTCTGTGGAGCGAGTTATTCAATCGGGTGCTATATCGCATCCTGTTGAGGCTGTTCCGCATCTCGAAGGCAAGTTAATATTTTTCTACGAATGGTGTAAGAAATGCGGACTTTGCACCGTCATCTGTCCCACTGGAGCTATCCAAGAGAATGAAGATAAACAACCCGTTATGACACATCCTGAAAAATGCACATATTGTTCGTTATGCTGGCGAATCTGCCCCGATTTTGCCATCGTGAAAAACCCGAATTGGAGGGAAGGTAAAAATGGCACTAAATAGAACTACTCCCGATGGGCATCCGATAATGTTTGTTCAGGGGAATGAAGCTGTTGTTCACGGTGCAATTCATGCAGGATGCCGATTTTTCGGCGGCTATCCTATAACTCCATCAACAGAAATCGCCGAGGGGATGGCTCGCGAACTTCCCAAAGTCGGCGGTGTTTTCATTCAGATGGAGGATGAAATCGGTTCGATTGCATCGATTATAGGAGCATCTGCCGCAGGTGCAAAATCTATGACCGCTACATCAGGACCAGGATTTTCATTGATGCAGGAAAATATCGGTTATGCTTACATCACGCAACTTCCGATAGTCATCGTCAATGTTCAGCGAGGTGGTCCATCGACTGGGCTACCCACGAAACTCGCTCAATCTGATACTATGCAAGCGAGATGGGGAACTCATGGAGATTATACCGCTGTGGTTTTGGCGGCATCGAGCGTGCAGGAGGCATACGAAACGACTATTCGAGCATTCGAATTAGCAGAAAAATTAAGCACCCCTGTGGTTGTTCTTCTCGACGAACTTATCGGACATATGCGTGAGAAACTCGTTCTGCGACTGAAAAAAGACATCAAAGAAGTAAAGCGACCATTTCCAAAAGTTCCGCCAGAGTGGTATTTTCCTTATGACATTCCCCCCGATTATTTTGCGCATCCTGCTCCATTCGGCGAAGGTTTTAGATACAGCATAACAGGATTAGATTACGATAGGCAAGGTTTTCCTACATCTGTCCCCGCTGAAATAGTAGAAAGACTGGATGCATTGCGAAAGAAAATTACAATTCACAAACAGGAAATTTGGGATTGGAAGGAGTATCGAATTTCAGATGCAAAATACCTTATAGTTGCCTATGGTAGTGCTGCACGGGCAGCTAGGGGAGCTCTCGCTATTCTGCGGAAACATAGAATAAAAGCAGGATTTCTCGAAATGAAATCTATCTGGCCCTTCCTCGATGCTCCTCTTGTAGCTGCTGCAAAGAATGTAAAGTATGTTTTCGTTGCCGAAAATAATATGGGTCAATTGGTTCATTCCGTTCGAGAAACTTTACCACATACGAAAAAAGTTATTTCGATAAATAGATACGATGGACATCCGCTCGAGCCCGAGCAGATTGTTCATTCTATAAAGGAGGAAATCTATGGGCACTCAACTATCTGAGGTTCACGAGTATCTGCGTTGGCGCAAAAGATTCCCGACAGTATGGTGTTCGGGATGCGGAAATGGAACCATAATGGGTGCAATAATACGCGCTATTATCGACCTTAAAATAGAAAAGGACAATATCGCGTTCATATCTGGTATCGGATGTTCGAGCAGAATGCCGATTTATCTCGATTTCAACACATTACATACGACTCATGGGAGAGCGTTACCTTTCGCTACTGGTGTGAAACTTGCTAAACCAGATATGAAAGTAATCGTAGTCTCCGGCGATGGCGATGGTCTGGCAATCGGTGGAAATCATTTTATCCACGCCTGCCGAAGAAATATCGATATCACGATGATTCTGATAAATAATTCCATATATGGAATGACAGGCGGTCAAGTAGCGCCGACTACACCGCTCGATGCTATAGCACACACTATGCCTTATGGCAATATCGACCCGCCATTCGATGCTGTTGAACTCGCTATGTCCTCAGGAGCGACATTTGTAGCGAGAAATACAGTATACAATATCATTCAGACGACTAATTATATCAAAAAGGCATTACAACATAAAGGATTCTCGCTTGTCGAGATAATCTCTCAATGTCCTGTGCTTTACGGTAGATTAAATGGTATGCCGGACCCGAGGGATATGTTATTATGGCAAAAAGAGGTTGCGGTTCCGTTGGCTAAAGCCAAGAATATGTCTCCTGAAGAGCTTAAAGGAAAAATAATCACAGGGATATTTCGTGACCAAGAGCGTCCCGAATATAGCGAGCAAATCTATTTGCTGAGCGAAAGAGTCCGTAAAAAAACGGAGGGCAAAAATGGCAAATAAGTCTAAAATCGAGAAAAAATCACACAGGAGTGGAAGTAGAAAAAGTCTTCTTCCCGAATCAATAGATAGATTCGAGATAAGAATTTCTGGAGCAGGCGGACAGGGAATAATTTCTACTGGTATGCTTTTAGGTGAAGCCATTGCAATCGGTGATAGCAAAAATGTCACTCAAAGTCAAGCATACGGACCAGAGGCACGAGGTGGAGCTACACGAGCAGATATAATCATCAGCGATGATGAAATCTATTTCCCTGAATGCAACAAATTGGATATGCTGGTAGCTTTTACAGATGTAGCTTACGAAAAACATTCGTTGTCTGTCAAATCGAATGGTTTGATAATCGCAGACGAAAGTGCCGTTGAAATCACTATGGGCACAGCCAAAACATTGAAGGTGCCATTTATCAAATCGGCGAAGGAAAAATTCGGCAATCCAATCGTAGCGAATATCATCGCACTGGGTTTTCTATCGACATATACAGGAATCGTGTCGAAAGACTCGATTATGGATGCGGTAAAAGATAAGTTCGAAGGTTCGAAATATTTCGATATGAATATTGAAGCTCTCAATTTCGGTTTTTCACTCGGAAAGAAATATTATAAGGAAAATCCACCAGCAATATCATAGATATAATATAAGCAATTTTTAATAGGACTCACCTTCAAATTTCCCCGATTTCCTCCGGTTTCCCGATGACGGATTCGGCTTTAATCGTGATTATTCTCGAGACTCCTTCATCTTCGAGGTCTATATCGATTTCTTTCAGCATCGCAACAAGTTCTTCCCCCGCATTCGGATTATTGGTCGTAGCGACAATAAATTTCGATAGCGATTTCCCCGATAGTCCGAACCTCACTCCCGCAAAAATGGGAACACGATATGCAAGTGCTTTATTCAATGGCTCCGTGTCCATAACCACCGCATCTTCAATACCGAGCTCGATAAGACCAGATAAAACATCTTCAAGATATTCTTCATTATGCAATATCAAAAGGAGTAAGAACATAAATCCTCCTATGTTATTTTCTGTGCAATTTTCCGATTTCACCTGCTTTCGAGATTGCGAACTTCGTCGTAATCGGTCCTATGATTTCAAAAACAACAGTTGTTGCTGCGACAACAGATATAATCAGCGAACCCATATTTTGACCTTGTTCCCCAAAAGGTGCAAGTTCTCTAATCACAAGATACGCCAGACCAACAGCCACACCTGCCTGTGATAGGATACCTAAACCGAGATATTTTCGAATAACAGGAGGTTCCTTGCCGATTACAGCACCAAGCCAAGCTCCTCCCATTAAGCCCACTGTTCGGCAAACCATATAAATAATGCCAATCAAACCGAGTTTGGTTAGGAGACCCAATTTTAAATGCGCACCAGCCAATACGAAAAATATTATGTAAAACGACGGCATAAGCCAATTGAGATTATCGGAAATTCTTTTCCCTAAGCCTGGTCGTAAATTCACAATGACAACCCCAATCATCATATTAGATAAAATCAGGGATATATGCAAATATTTCGCTAAACCGATACACACGAATACTGTCCCTATTACAGCTGGTAGTAGTGTCTCTATTGCTCTGGTTTTTCTAAATATGATTGTGAAAAAATAGCCGATAACGGAGCCTATTCCAAGAGCGAGAAGAATTTCTATTATCGGTTTTCCGAAGAGAGTGATTATTGAAAGAGATTGATGAGCGAGCGATGCCTTTGCGAGTCCATTCGCGAATACAAAAATCATAATAGCTAGAGCATCGTCGGCGCCAACCACTGTGAGCAAGGCACTGGTCAATGGACCTCTCGCCTTATATTCCTGAAGAACAGCGACAGTTCCTGCTGGCGCCGATGCGGGTGCCATCGCACCGAACAATAAAGCCAGCGGAAAATTATGTGTCAAAAGATAAATTGCGGCTGCTACGAGAAAAAATGCTCCAAACGATTCCGCAAATATTATGGCCACAATTCCACCGCCGAGTTTCCGCAGCGTCGGAAGTGTCAACTCGAGACCGATAAGTAGTGCGATTAGTCCGAGTGTTATATCCGATATGAAGCCCAGTTGGTCTAGAAGGTCTGAGTTAAAAATATTCAGAAGCGAGGGACCTAAAATTATACCGACGAACAACCATCCGACAACAGATGGAAAGTGTATTTTCCCCATCGTTTTGGCACTGGCTATGCCAAAAATTATAGCAATTCCGATTATTAGAATAGTATTCATTTCTGTGTATAGATAACTCTTCCTTCCTTAGTTTTCACAGATATTCCGTTCTTGTAGGTATTATCGAACTCGGATATGATTTTTATAACATCTTCCTTAGAATTTGCGGTCAGCAATTTTTCTTTTATCCCATTGCATTTTAGGAATCTCGCGACTTTCGCTACCGCTTGAAGATATTCCTTGTGAGCATTTTCAGGAGCGGCAATCATAAAGAAAAGATAAACCGGTTTTTCATCGGCGGAGTCGAAATCTACACCATCTTTCGATTTGCCGAATGCTACCGCCAGTTTCTTGACCGATGACGACCTGGCGTGAGGTATCGCTATACCATTGCCGATAGCAGTGGATTCTATTTGTTCCCTTGCTTTAATTTTTTCGATGAACTCGTCCTTATTCTCGATGATGTTTTCGGATGCAAACAGATTTACTAATTCACCGATAACATCATCTTTCGTTCTCCCCGAAAGCTCACAGGATATAAGCGACGGAGTTATCAATTCTGATAATAACATTGTGCTCTCCTCGAAATAAAGCTTAATAAATCAAGTTAAATTTGAATCTCTGAAGAGACTGCCTTTATAAGATAATCGGATAAATGTTCCGAGCATAATCAAAGATATTTTTTCAAATCTTCGACTTTATCTGTTTTCTCCCAGGTGAATTCAGGCAATTCTCTTCCAAAATGACCGTATGCGGCGGTTTTAAGATATATCGGTCTTCTGAGGTCGAGATGCTCTATCATCGCAGTTGGTGTCAATGGGAAATTTTCTCTGATTATCTTTTCGATTTCCACCTCTGGAAGTTTGCCAGTTCCATAAGTATCTACGAAAATCGAGATAGGCTCGGGAACACCGATTGCATAAGATAGTTGCACCTCGCACTTTTTCATCATTCCTGCTGCGACAAGATTTTTCGCTATATATCTCGCCATATACGATGCCGAGCGGTCGACTTTCGTGGGGTCCTTGCCAGAAAATGAGCCTCCACCTGTGTGAGCATATCCGCCATATTGGTCCACAACAATTTTCCGCCCAGTAAGTCCCGTATCAGCAACAGGACCGCCGATAACAAATCTTCCAGTGGGATTTATAAATATCTTCGTCTTTTCATCCATCATATTCTCGGGTATAATCGGCTTGATGACATCCTCTTTTATACCTCTGATAATTTCTTCGTTACCCACATCCGGAGTGTGTTGCGTTGAAACGACAATAGCATCAATCCTTTGTGGAACACCATTGAGATATTCGACTGTTACCTGTGTTTTTCCGTCGGAGCGAACCCAAGGGAGAATATTTTCCTTGCGGACAGTGGCGAGTCTTTCAGCGAGCCTGTGTGCCAGATGAATAGGCATCGGCATAAGCTCGGGAGTCTCATCGCAGGCATAACCGAACATAATCCCCTGGTCGCCAGCACCATCTCTATCGACACCCATAGCGATATCTGGCGATTGCCTATCGATTGTGGTGATTACCGACACATTTTCCCAGTGGAATCTGCAATGCGGGTCGGTGTAACCGATATTTTTTATCGTTTGGCGAGCTATCGCAGGAATATTGACATAGGTTTTTGTGGTTATCTCCCCACCGACAAGCACCAGCCCAGTGGTAACGAAAACTTCACAGGCGACTCTGCCAGTGGGGTCATTTTCTATGATAGCATCGAGAACCGCATCCGATATCTGGTCGCAGATTTTGTCGGGATGCCCTTCGGTCACACTCTCCGATGTGAATAGATACTTACCATCCTGTTGTGTCATTTCTTCCTCCTTTTCGAGGTGTTCGAGCCCTCAGTTTATACGATTTTACATCGTCAGAATTATAGACCTTCCCGATTGATATTAACTATCCATTTAATTGATGTATTCCTTTTTTGTCAAGTGGAAAATATCGATTACCTGTTTTGCTTTATTACTTGACAATTAGTTTTTATTTTATATTATCTTGAAAAATAAAGGAGTTAGATATGAAATATTTAATTATCTCCTTTTTGCTTTTTTCTTCGGTGATATTACTCGCTCAAACCGATTCTATAGTAATTTTAGAGACAGAAAATTTCAGCGTTTGGCCTCCCTCTGGATGGACAATATTAGACCTCGGCGGTTCTGGACCTGCGAACCAATGGTTTCCGCTTACAGTTTCAGGAGACACCGCCGCTGCAATAACATATTCTGGAACTCGTTCCGACGATTGGCTAATAACTCCCAGTATAGACCTTTCAGGGCCGGTAGATTCTACTGTTTTATACTATTGGCATCATTTTTCTCACTGGGCGACCGAATCCGGTTCGAGTTTCGTTATGCTCTCGCACGATAATGGCGCCACTTGGACAGATACGCTCGTGATTTATCCGACCGCTTCGCCTTCGGAGGACCAAATCGGCGACACCACAGTTCGCATAGAGACCGCAGGACCATTTACGGGAAACGAGAAAATCGCATTCTGGTATAATCATCAATATAGTAATTACTGGTATGTAGATGATGTTCGTATAGTTCAATATATGTCCGAGCCTGTTCCTCCTGTTATCGAACATAATCCATATTATCGTTCTGGGATGCCATATTTCTATTCTGCATATCCCGAAACTATCGATATTTACGATATGACCGGAGTGGACAGTGCTTATGTCTGTTTCGATGTGGATTCCACAGATTCGTTCACCTGCGTGGCGATGAGTTATATCGGTTCCGACCCCGATAGAGTGGGATTGTGGGCAGGTTCGATTCCTATGCAAGCCGATTGGAGTAGAATTAGATATTTTTTCTACGCGAGGGATTCCTATTCGGCGGACCCGAGCGTGGATAGCACAGATACATTTCAATTTATCGTTCAAGGCAAATACTATGCCTTCGATAACACCGATTCTGACCCCGAAAGACCCGATACGGGTTGGTTCGACATCAAGACGATGGGGGCATATCAAATCGATGACCCTTGGACATTGGTCACAGACGATTCTATGATAGCATTACCTTTCACTTTCCGATTTTACGGAATAGATTACGATACTGTTTTTGTTCATATGTCGGGATTTTTACGGTTCGGTGGAATCGGCACGACATTCGACCCTAAAGATAATCAGTATTTCCCCGACCCCGATACTGCGGGTCCTAATGGTCTTATCGCGGGAATGTGGGCAGAATTTCTCGCCACCTCGGCGAACGGCGGTGATGTATGGGTCTACGACAGCGATGACGATACTTTTATTGTTCAATTCGATACCCTCGCCTGGGTCTATCCGGGCGGAGGTATTCTCGACAATGTCATCACGATGCAAATAATCTTGATTTCCCCCTCCATTTGTTCTAATCCCGGCGGAAATGGCGAAATAATATTTAAGTATAAGCAGCTTAACGAGGATACGGTTTTGCATTACTGCACAGTCGGTGTCGAGAACGAAACGGGTGAACTGGGGAATACATATCTTTATAATGGCAATTATGACACTACCTCTGCTGGAATCGAAAGCGGAAGAATTATCAAATATACGACCACGCCGCCTGCATATTTTGGAGTTGCCTGCGTGGTTCGAGGAACCGCCGATTTGCGAGGAACACCATCGCCGGGAGATTCCGGTATATATGTCGAACTTGTAAATACCGATTTGAGTGTATATTCCAGAAACAATGGCTTTTTTGAATTTCTCGGTGTTCCACCTGGGCAATACTTTGTCCGAGCGAGACTGCCCGGATACAACTATGATGCCTCGCCATTGTTCGACATATCGGCGGCTGAGACTGTTTTCATCGATACTTTGTTCGTTACGCCTATTACTCCGCCGAATAAATATATCTCTGATTTTGAAACCACCGGCGACCCTGGGAAAGCGACGGGTGGATGGCAATGGGGCAACTATGATATGAACTCGTTTTCATATTCGACTATTCCACCGCTTGCGAATCCGCCGAGTTCGGCACATTCGGGAACTCGTATGTGGGGAACATCGCTCGAATCAGAATATTCTAATAATGCCGATTGGTTTCTCGTATTCCCGACAGTGCCGACTATGGTGAAATTCTGGCACTATTACCAAAGCGAGAACGAAGTCGATGGCGGACAGATTTTATATTCTGAGGATTATGGTAGCACTTGGGAATTAGCTCATCCTGTAGATGGATACGACGATTCCGTTTCCGCTCTGTCCGATTCTGGATTCACGGGTTCATCTGGTGGATGGGTTCAGGACAGTGTGGATTTGAGTTCCACCTGGGCTACCAATATCGGTTTTCTATTCGTCAGTGATAGCTTCAATACAGATGCGGGATGGTATATCGACGATGCATTCATAGTGAATCTCGAACATCGCTATGGCAGAATTCAGGGGTATGTGTATAACAGCGATGATTATTCTGGAATCGGTGATGCGACCGTTATCGCCGATGACAGTCGTTGCGAAAGCAATAGCACAGGGTTTTACAGTTTGAATAATGTCGTGGTTGGCGAATACGATATTTGGGCTGGTGCGCCAGGGTTCATTCCCAATCGGGTGCATACTGTTATCGGTAAGGGCGATACGATTGTCGAAAATATTGCACTAACTCGAATTGCTATCGAGCCGACAGGTGATGAACATCCCGATTGGTATTTCACTTATGGAACATACGATACCTCGTATCTTACGATTACGAATCCCACCGACGATACGATAGAGATTTCTGTCGATTTAATCGGTGATACGGCATCCTCTGGAGAACTGGCTATCGTCGATAGTATCGATATAACTGGTGTTTCAACCATCTCCACGCCGATGGCGGTCGGTTGTCGAGCCAAAGCGACAGGATTCGATTACTGGATAACATCGGTGGATTTCGTTCACGGAAATCGGTTCAATGTGCAATTTAATATCGATGGCATAAGAACAGGTGTTTTATATTCTACATTGCCATATACGGGTTTTGTGAATTTGCCGGGGGATATGGCTTACGATGGACAATATATGTGGCAGACAGTTCCCGAAGCACACACTATATATGCGTGGAATCCCAACGATGGTTCTGTCGTAGATTCGATTGTCGCTCCTGTGGGTTCTGGTTGGGATAATCCCGATGTTCTCGTATGGGGACTCGCATACGACCCTGTGAGCGATGTTTTCTATCTCGGCGATACACTCGGGCAAATCTGGAAAATCGCTGGCAAAAGTTGGTCTATCACGGGCGATTCGATATGCAAATGGATAGCATTTCAGCCATCGGGAGCAAATCACGAAACGATTTATGGGCTCGCATTCGACTTGCGAAGAAGAACACTTTGGGCTTATGGTTCACTTCTTTACGGTATTTTAGCGGAGCTCGACCCCGATTGCAACAGCAGAAATATCCGTATAATATCGCAGACGGATATTTTCTCCGACTACGAAATCCATAGCCTCGATATGAGTTATGACCACAAACTCTGGGGAGTTTTTAAGGGAGTTTTTCATGATACGATATCGGAATACAAAGTATACGCAATCGGAAATCTTCCATACGGATTATATCCTATCGGTGTAGGGATATATCCTCATTCGTTGGAAATTCCTTCTGGTGAATCGGGACAAATAGCGATATTCACAGGTGCAAGCACACCTGCTGGGGATTATCCTTGCACATTGGGTATTTCTGCGGCGGAAATAGGTGGTGATTTCAGCACTCCACTCGAATATCCA
>CAYRNI010000005.1:4067-8281 GCA_964425665.1 uncultured bacterium | reverse complement strand
TTCGATATATCGGGAGTGCCATATTACGATGCATATACCATCACGATGCCATACTATGCGACATCGTTATATCCTGGATGGTATCTTGTTGGAAATCCTGTCAACTATGTTGTCGATTGGGACCAGATTGTTTCGTGTCCATTGTTTTCCGGATTAATGCCGATATATTACACTATAACTCCATCCGGCTGGGGAAGTTATAGCCCTGGATTTCCCGCTGGTGCTGGCAGGTTTATTCCACCTTACACAGGATTTTTCGTGGCGGTCTATCCCGATATGACAGGAACACTGCCCTTCGGAACAAATTCATTTATACCTGTAATGGCGAAAGCGAATACTGAAACCTCAGATTTGAGCGACTTCACATTCAGGTTCGATGTCTTCGCATCCGAAGATACTTCGAGATGGAACTATCTCGGCACGAGGAGCGATGCAACCGACGATTTCGGCGATAAATACGATGCAAAAATGCCACCGAATCCCATAGGCAGAAACAACATCGTTCATTTCATAACCGATGGCGATATGGCAATTCGCGATATTCGTCGCACGCTCGAAACCGGTGAATCGAAAGTCTGGACATTCGCTATCGATAATCTTACCGCCGGCGAGGAAATAACAATTCACTGGAACAATGACCACAACCCCGATGATTTCGACTGCTCTCAGGGGTTGAATCAGATAAGTCCCAATTTGGATTTCGACCTTTGCGATGTGCGGACAGGTGCTCATATCGATATGCGTTCGACAGACCATTATACATTTATTTACGATGGCAGGAGAGTATTTAGTATCACTGTTTCGGCACTTAATCTCGATGTCTCGGGGCGAGCAAAACCGAACCGATACGAACTTATCAAAAACACTCCGAATCCATTTAATTCTTCGACCGCAATCGAGTTTGGTATTCCAAAAAAATGTGTGGTCTCGCTGGATATACTCGATGTTTCGGGGCGAGTTATCCGAAACCTCGCATCGCGCGAGTTCGATTCCGGCTGGCACAAAATCGTATGGGATGGCAAGAACGATGCGGGCGAAAATATGCCATCGGGGGTTTATTTATACAGATTGCGAGCTGGCGATTTCGTTTCGATGAAAAAGATGGTTTTAGTGAAATAATGACAATTGAACATAACTTTGGGGATGATTGAAATGCGATGGTTAGTGAAAATATCGATTATTTTTTTATTCATTGGTCAAATATTTGGGGTTTCTATTGCGAGAGGACCTTACTTGTCCTGTGTTTCGACATCGGGGATAACGATTACTTTCGAAACAGATTTGCCCACTATCACAGGTGTTCGATGGGCTACGGAGGATTACTGGGATATTCACTCATCTTTTGAACACGATAGTTCGGAATTATCTCTTGTCTCACACCACTCAGTCGAATTGGGAGGATTGATGCCTTGGACAGATTATGTATATGAAGTATATACTGATGACAGCGAAAGTCCGATACATTATTTTCGCACTGCTCCCGATGTATTTGAGCCGTTTTCGTTTGTGGCTTATGGCGATACACGAACCAACCAATCCGAACATACTACGATTGCGAACACTGCATCGTCTTTCGGACCACAGATAGTGTTTAACACGGGTGACCTTATCACCGATGGCAATAGCTGGTATGGTGCATTCGAGTGGACTTCTTTTTTCGATGCTATCGCTGAACTTGCTGGAAACGCCCCGTATTATCCTGTGGTCGGCAATCACGAGGACGAGATAGATTCATATTTTCGCCCGATTTTCGAACTTCCAGGGAATGAGCAATGGTATTCCATAGACTATTCGAATTGTCATTTCATTATATTGAACAATAATACAGATTATTCGCCGGGCAGCGAACAATATGCATTTGTTTCGAGCGACCTCGCTGCTGCCTACGGACATTATTCATTTATTTTTGTATTTTTCCACAGACCGCCCTATACCTGCGGCTCTGAACACAGCAGTAATACGACTACGAGAACAACTCTTTGCCCATTGTTCGAGACTTATGGTGTTTCAATTGTTTTCAATGGACACAATCACGATTACGAGCGGAATTATGTCAATGGAGTATATTATATTGTAACGGGTGGTGGTGGCGCTCCATTATATGGAGTTTCACCCGAAAGCACTTGGACAATTTATGCCGAAAGCTGCTATCATTTCTGTTTGATAGAAGTCGTAGGAGATAGTCTTCATTTCACCGCAAGATACGATGATGGCACAGTGTTCGATGAATTTTCATTAATTTCGCCATTGAGAATAAATGAGCAGGAAATTTCAAAACCGCGGCTAAAATTATCTGCGCGTCCAAATCCGTTCAATTCTTCGGTGGAAATTGTGGTTTCTGACGGTAGGGGTTTGGTGCGCCAAAACCTTTCGAATATCGAGATATACGATTTGCAGGGTGATATGGTATATTGTAGGAGAGGTCTCCTGACCTCGAATGACGATTTATTAAAAAATCGACATCGGGAGATGTCTCCTACAAGCCGCACATTCATCTGGACACCCAATGAAACGATTGCATCGGGGATATATTTTGTGCGAGCAACGATGAAAGACGGTCAGTCGATTACGAAAAAGATTTTCTATTTGAAATAATAATGTTTGCTAAATCGTATCAATTTGAAAATACTAACCTAATAAAAAAACCCGCATTGTTGCGGGTTTAAATTGTTCCACTAAATTATTTCGTCCGCCTATTCGGTTTCGCCCATAATTTTACGGATTCCGAGTTCATCCTCGTGGAGAATTGTATTGATTCGAGCGAGGTCTTTACGCAACTGACGGATTCGTTTGGGGTTGTCCAATGGTTTCAATGCCGCTTGCATCCGCAGATTGAACCATTCCTCGATAAGGAGTTTCCTCTGATGCAATAATTCGTCTTTTGTCATATTTCTAATCTCGTGAATTTTCATAATATATTACCTCCCTCTCTTCCTCTGACGATGAACTTAACTTTGATGGGGAGTTTACGAGCGGCGAGTTGCATCGCACGATACGCCGCTTCCTCTGGGACGCCAGCGATTTCGAACATAATCCGTCCCGGTTTGACAACAGCTACCCAAAATTCTGGACTTCCTTTACCTTTACCCATTCTGGTTTCTGGTGGTCTTTTGGTAATCGGTTTGTCGGGAAAAATATTTATCCAGACTTTTCCAGAACGCTTGAGATATCGGGTCATAGCGACACGAGCCGATTCGATTTGCTGCCCTGTTATCCAAGAAGGTTCCATAGCTTTCATACCGAAATCGCCGAAAGCGAGTCTATATCCACGCATAGACTTTCCTTTCATTCTCCCACGCTGTTGCTTTCTATATTTTACTTTACGAGGCATTAACATTTCTATATCCTCCCGTTATCGAATTACTTCGACCCTCACAAATTTTTTTACGACGAGCCGAATTTCAAATCATCAAACTCGAATATTAAATTGAAAAGATTATTTTTTATCGGGTTTATTTCTTCTCCTACTTCTTCTTGAACTTTCTCTTCTTCTGCTGAAATCAGGTTTTCTTCTCCGTTCTTTACCATACTCTTTACTTAACGCCTTTTCCCAGTATTCGTGCATTCCTCCGAGAATATCCCCTTTGTAAATCCATACTTTCACACCGATTGTTCCATATGTTGTAAATGATGTAACTTGAGCAAAATCGATATCTGCACGAAGCGTGTGTGTTGGAACTCTACCGTCTTTATACTCCTCTGGATGTGCTATTTCGGCTCCACCGAGTCTTCCGCTGCAACGGATTTTTATCCCTTTTGCTCCCATTCTCATAGCCGAGGTGATTGCTCGTTTCATAGCCCGCCTGTGATTTATTCTACCTTCGAGTTGACGAGCGATATTTTTCGCTACGAGATACGCATCGAGTTCTGGTTTGCGAATCTCGAGCACATTCAACTGCACTTCCTTTTGAGTAATATATTCGAGTTCCTTTTTGAACTGCTCGATTTCTACACCGCTTTTCCCAATGACCATACCGGGACGAGCGGTATATATATTTATTGTAATACGCTTTGGCGAACGGATAATTTCTATCTGAGAAACATCCGCATTGTCGAACCTTTTATGCGTATAGTCGCGAATTTTCAAATCTTCCAATAAATTCTCGCGATATTGCTTACTCCCCATAGGAGCAAACCATTTGGAATTCCACGAACGAATAACCCCAAGTCTCATTCCTATTGGATTGGTCTTTTGACCCAAAATAGAACCTCCT
>CAYRNI010000005.1:0-3967 GCA_964425665.1 uncultured bacterium | reverse complement strand
ATCGAGTTCCATTATTATGTGTGAAAACCTGTGATAATACATAACAGACCTTCCACGAGATATCGCCCGCCATCGTTTGAGCCTCGGTGCTTCATTCACCATAAGCTTCGAGATATACAGTTCATCTTGATGCACTCGTATATCCTCTCTGGTTAGTGCATTGGCGACAGCGGATTTCAAAACCTTATGCAATATAGTCGCACCTCTTTTATGTATGAATGGAAGCACAGCAAACGCTTTATCTACTTCCATTCCCCTGATTTTGTCTGCGACCAATCGCAACTTCCTCGGTGAAATTCTAACATATTTCCATTGTGCTTTCGATACCATTTTTCCTCCAATAAGAATATAAAGAACCGAAATCCAAAGTTCAAAGTTCGCCTAATCGATGGCGGATAATCCCTAATTTGTTATTTTTTTCTAACAATCTGCTTGGCTTTTTTACCACCGTGCCCACGGAACATCTTCGATGGAGCAAACTCACCGAGTTTATGCCCTATCATATTTTCCGTAATATATATAGGGATAAATTTATGCCCATTATGGACCGCTATCGTATGCCCGACGAACTCCGGAATAATAGTGCTTCTTCGGGACCAGGTTTTTACAACTTTATGCTCTCCTGTCTCGTTCAATTTTTCTATTTTAGCCAAAATTTTCGGTTCGACATAAGGTCCTTTTTTAAGCGAACGCGCCATAATTTATCTCCTCGATGAATTTATTTTCTCCGTTTCACAATGTATATGTCGGATTGTTTATTTTTCTTCCGTGTTTTGTATCCTTTACAAGGTTGTCCCCAAGGTGTTTTTGGCATCTTATAGCCTTTGTGCCTTCCGCCTTCTCCGCCGCCGTGCGGATGGTCGATAGGATTCATAACAACACCACGAACCTTAGGTCGTCTGCCGAGCCATCTCTTAGCACCCGCCTTACCATAGGTGATGTTCGAGTGGTCACTATTACCGACTTGCCCAATTGTTCCATAACAGTTGCCGGGGAATCTTCGCACTTCTCCCGATGGTAATTTAACCAATACATAAGGCACTCGAATTTTGTTCACCACCGTAGTTTTGTCGTCGGCGAAGAAAGTATGCGTCGTAGTTTTCTCTTCTCTTCCAACGATTTGTGCTACCGCACCGGCTGAACGAACTATTTGTGCTCCTTTGCCAGGTTTGAGCTCGATATTATGAATCTTCGTTCCAACAGGAATTTTATATAATGGCATCGCATTCCCGACCTTGATTTCGGGAGCTACCTTATCTATTTCGAGCGACTTCATACTATATGTCATAATTTTATCGCCCACAGAAATACCCAGCGGAGCGAGTATATAACTTTTTTCGCCGTCAGTATAATTCACGAGAGCGATGAATGCCGAACGGTTCGGGTCGTATTCGATGGATGCGACTTTCGCAGGAACATCTTGTTTCCTGCGCTTGAAATCGATGATACGATATCTCCTCTTGTTTCCACCACCGCGATGACGCATAGAAATTCTTCCGTGGTTATTTCTTCCACCACTGCGCTTTCTAGGAGCAAGAAGAGATTTCTCCGGCTTACGCTTCGTCAACTCAGAATAATCCAATGCCACCTTTTGCCGCAATGTAGAGGTGGTCGGTTTAAATGTCTTCGTTCCCATAAAAATTCTCCTTCCGGGATATTATCTACCCGAATATCCTCAAGATAATGAGATAACTAATCATAAAAAATTAACAATTATCAAAGCAAAATTATCAATTCAAAATGCTCCCCTTCCCGCTATCTGCAGCATAGATTTAGATTTTGGTATCTCTGCTGCGTTCTATAACAGTCCTTCGAAGAACGGAATTTTTTGTCCCTCTTTTATACGAACTATCGCTTTTTTCCGCAGTGATGTTCTTCCTATATACCGTCCACGGATTCTCGGTTGCCCCAAAAGATTTTGCGTCCTGACATCGATAACATCCACATCGAAAATTTCCTCGATACTTCTTTTGATATCCGCTTTATTCGCCTTAGGATGCACATAGAATGAGTATTTATTCTCATTCTCTCGCATCAGCGTGGCTTTCTCTGTGATTATCGGTGCGATAATAATCTTATATGGATTTCTCAGTTTCATCTTTTGCAAAGCTCCTCTATTTTATTCAATGCACTTTTTTCTATGATTATATTCTCGGCTTTTATGACCCGATAGGCATTCAGTTCGCCCGTATGTGTAATTTCAATAGATGGAATATTACTAACGCTCCTTATAACTGTGGGTTCGACAGAATTTGTGATAATCAGCGTGGGTTTTTCAAATTCTATATCAGAATTAGAAAGTATCTGTTTGCACTTCGATGTTTTCGGCTCGGGTAAATCGAAACCATCGAAAACGAAAACTTTCGCTTCTTTTGCTCTATCGGACAATATGGATGCGAGAGCGAGCCTTCGCATCTTTCTGGGGAATTTCAACCTATGGTCGCGAGGTTTCGGCGGAAATGTAACTCCGCCCTTCCGCCAGATAGGCGATGTTGTCGTCCCTTGTCTTGCACGCCCCGTTCCTTTCTGACGCCAAGGTTTTTTCCCACCGCCCGAGACCTCCGCACGAGTTTTGGCGGAGTGAGTCCCAACACGCTGATTAGCGAGATAAGTTTTTACATACTGCCAAAGAACATTTTCATTGGGAGTTATCCCGAAAGCGGAATCGGGCAATTCCATCTCGCCTGCACTATTTCCATTTTTGTCGTATAGTTTTGCCGTTGCCATTTTATTCCCTCTCATCTATAAATAATAAGTTTCTGTATATCATCACAAGTTCCAAATTTCCTATCTTCCCCCTTTTCCCTTCACGCGTTCAAAAACCGAACAGGACGAATTACATCTTATTTTTCTTGCTTTTCCTCACGACCACATATCCGCCTTTCGCACCTGCAACAGAGCCTTTTACGAGTATAATATTATCTTCTGGCATAATCTTTATTATTTTTAATCCTCTAACTGTCGCGGTCTTATTGCCCATTTGTCCTGCCATTCGAAGTCCCTTGACAATTCGGGAGGGATAGCTCGACGCTCCTATGGAACCCGGTGCTCTCCATCGGTCGGATTGACCGTGCGTTTTGGGACCACCACCGAATCCGTGTCTTTTTACCACTCCCTGAAAACCTTTTCCCTTAGTTTTCGAGGTGCAATCCACTAATTCACCCTCCTGAAAAACATCGGTTATAGAGAGCGTTTGCCCTATCTCGAACTTATCATCTGGATTTTCGATTCTAAATTCTTTAAGTTTTTTGAATGGCTCTACTCCAGCTCGTTTAAAATGTCCTCTCAGTGGTTTGTTCACCTTATTAGGTTTCACAGATTCGTATCCGAGCTGCAAAGCATAGTAGCCATCGTTTTCTGGCGTTTTAACCTGAACGACCTTACAAGGTCCGACACTTAAAACTGTAACAGGGATTCTCCTGCCATCTTCGGAATAAACACTCGTCATACCTATCTTTTTGCCCAAAAGCCCAATCATCGCAGGCTCCTTTTTTAATTTCAAGATTTACAAAGCGATTTCGATATCGACACCAGCGGGCAAGTCGATATTCATCATCTGCTCCATTGTCTTTTCTTCTGCCCCGTATATGTCGATAAGTCTTTTATGAACACGCATTTCGAACTGCTCCCGACTTTTCTTGTCCACAAAGGTCGAGCGTAGAACCGTATAAACTCTCCGTCTCGTCGGAAGAGGAACAGGTCCCGCAACAATTGCTCCTGTCTTCTTTGCGAGGTCCACTATCTCCTTCGCCGACCTATCGAGGATAACATTGTCATAGGACCTCAATCTTATTCTTATTCTCTGTGCCATCTAACTACCTCATAGATTTAATTTTACTGAACCCAAACAAAAAAACCCTTTCCTCTTTGTTTTGTTAGAGCCTCACTATCGAAAAAGCCGCACGGGAAGGGTTGCCCGCCGTCGCTTATGGATAATTCGACTCTTTCAAAAACAAAGTTGTAAAAA
>CAYRNI010000004.1:8158-37927 GCA_964425665.1 uncultured bacterium | reverse complement strand
CCCCTGTATGCGCAATGAAATGTATGATTTTTCGCTTGATAAAAATTTTTGCTTTGAATATTTTGCGAATAAATCACAGGAGATAATATGACAGAGAAAAATGAAAAAATTTATTTCAATTCGAGCGGCGTTCTCATAACTGAATCTAAAGCATTACTCTCTGGGAAATCGTATATGGTCGAGCATTTAAATTCTGTATCGCTCGCAAAAAGTGTGAAAAGAGTTCGCGAGGCAAGTATTCTATCGGGCATCGGAATTTTGGTGTTGATAATCGGGCTCATTACATCCGCACCGATTGTATCTATTCTCGGGCTGGCATTTGTTGCATTGGGAATTTTCAATTTCGGATGGGCTTATCTGAAACCGATATATTACATAAAATTAATCACCGATGATGGCACGGTAGTCGCTTATTCATCGGAGGATAAGGAACTCGTCCAAAAGATAATAGATGCACTCAATCAGGTGATTTTAGATAAAGTAAATGTTCCAACAGAATAATTATCGAGGTTATTATGCACAATGCGGTTATTCTTTCCATAGGCGATGAGATATTGCGTGGTAAAATTGTAGATACAAATTTTGCATACATAGCGAAGCAATTATATCTTATGGGGCTAAATGTCTCAGCCCATTATACATTTCCCGATACGGAGGAATGGATTTGTGCAGGGATTAGTGAAGCGGCGGAGAGGGCGGAGATAATAATTCTGACGGGTGGTCTCGGACCGACCCGCGACGATGCCACGAGAAACGGGCTCGCTCGCTTCCTCGGTAGAAAATTGGTTCTCAATCAACGAGTCGCTAAAAAAATTTGCGACTTCTTTTCGAGAAGAAATATCGAGATGCCGGAAAACAATCTCGTTCAGGCATATCTTCCCGAAGGCGCCGTCCCGATGGAAAACAATGAAGGCACTGCCCCCGGTATCTTTGTGAAATACAAATCGAAAATGATTTTTCTCCTGCCAGGTCCGCCCCGCGAGATGATGGATGTGTTCAAATCCGTTCGGTTGATTTTGCAAAAGGAACTTCAACTGAAACCGAAATCGTTTGCCACCTTTAAGACAATCGGCGTCCCTGAATCGCTCATAGCCGAATGGATAGGTGAAATTGAACTGCCAGAATCGGTGGATGTCGCATTCTATCCATCGCTGAGTGGCGTGGATATCTATATCAAATCCGATAGTTCCGATGCCATCGAATCCGCAGAAAATATTTTGTCGAAAAAACTGCAAAACTACACCTTCGCGAGAGAAGAGAACAGAAAAATCGAGGCGGTAATCGGCGAGATTCTTCGCAGCCGCAACGAAACTCTCGCCGTAGCAGAATCCTGCACCGGTGGGATGCTCGCATCGCGAATAGTCGATATCTCGGGCAGTTCGGATTATTTTCTCGGCGGAGTCGTCTCGTATGCCAACTCCACAAAAATAAATATATTGGGCGTGGATGAGAAAACTCTATCGCGATACGGTGCTGTCAGCAGGCAGGTCGCCGAGCAGATGGCAATAGGTGTTAAAAATAGGCTCGGTTCGACATATAGTATCGCTATCACAGGAATAGCAGGACCCACAGGAGGCACACCTAAAAAACCTGTGGGGCTCGTCTATGTTTCGCTTTCGGCTGCGGATAAAACTTATGTCCGAAAATACAATCTCGTCGGTGGACGGAGTGCAATCCGCACGAGAAGTGCATCCGCAGGACTCAATATGCTCTGGTGCAAACTGAAATTCGGCGATATCGAAAACTATCCTTTCCAAGATGGCGGGAAATTCTGTTGAATGCAGAAAATTTGAAAAACTGCCCTAAAACGGGTCGATTTCGTTCGGCAGTGAGTCCAATTCGGTGAAAATCTCGGCGGGGAACCCGTTTCAACGGGTTAAAGTTCAGCGAGGATGATTTAGCACCTCGCACAAAAACAGATGACCACTCGCACGATTGCGACCTTTCGGAGGGGAAAGCTACGCGAAAAACACCCGAACAGGCATCAGGAAATCCAAATGGAATCTTCGCCGACAATCGAGCGTAATTTTGCGAGCAGACTTTTCGAGGCATTCGCAGAGTAATCGACAGAGACGGCGCGGTAAGTCTTTTCTCTCGTTTCTATGTGAAGATTTAGCGGAATATCGCCTTTATATTTTTTCAACAGCGTAACTATTTTTTTCAATTTGTTTCTATCTTCATCTGCGGAGAATCTAATATGGATACCCTTGCAGAACTTTTTCATAACCTGTCTGAGCGGGATAACTTGCTCGGCGATTAGGATTTTGGAATCGATATCGGTTTTAAGGTGTCCCTCGACCCATATAAGACCGCCTTTGTCTATGTTCGAGCGATATTTTTCGAAAATATCGCCGAATATTATCACCTTGATTTTTGCTGTCATATCCTGCAGCATCACGATACCTGTCTGTTTGCCATCCTTGTTTTTCTTTTTCGATATCGTCAGCGATGATACGAGCCCAGCGACCTTAACATTTACATCGGAAGGGAATGTCAAAATCTTTTCGACCGGTCCGCTGGTGAAAGTTTTCAGTTCGTCCCGGAAATGCTCCAATGGATGACCTGAAAGATATACCCCGAGGACATCTCTTTCGTGTTCGAGCCTATCGAGCGGTTGCCAAGGAGAAACATCGAGAAGTTTAGGTTTGCTGTCTATTCCGAGATTTTCGTCATCGCCGAAAAGCGAACCTACAAGACTTTTCTCCTGCTGCTCCTTCTGCTGGTGCCATCTCTGTAAAATCTCGAACGAGGCATACAGAACGCTTCTTTGGACACCGAACGAATCGAATGCACCAGCATCCACAAGCGCGAGGAAAGACTTTTTATTCATAACTGAACTATCGACAGATTCCACAAAATGGTAGATGTTATCGAACTTCCCTCCGAGTTCCTCTCGCTTTTTGACAATCTGCTCGATGACGGAATGACCGAGATTTTTTATCTTGCCGAGTCCGTATCTGATACCATCTCCTTCGACTGTGAAATGCTCGAAACTTTTATTTATATCGGGAGGATATATGGGAATTTTCAACCTCTTGCACTCGTGCATAAACTCCTCGATATTTTTCTCGCTTTTGGCAAATGTCATACTCGCCGCTATGAACTCTTTCGGGTAATAGCACTTAAAATATCCTGTCTTATATGCGAGAACAGCATAGGCGGTGCTGTGAGATTTGTTGAAACCATATCCTGCAAATTCCTCGATTATGTCGAACACTTTATTCGCCATTTTTTGCGATAGACCTTTTTTCACCGCTTTTTCCACAAAACTATCTCGCTGTTGAGCCATTATTTTCGCTTCTTTTTTGCCGATTGCTCTTCGCAAAATATCCGCTTGACCCAAAGAATACCCCGCGAGTCTCTGAGCCAAAAGCATAATCTGTTCCTGATACACTGCAATCCCATATGTTCCTTTCAGAACATCCTCGACATCTGGATGCGGATATGAAACCTTCTCTCTGCCGTGCTTTCTGGCGATATAACTATCGATATATTTCATCGGACCAGGGCGATACAGCGCATTCATAGCGATGAGGTCCTCGATTGAATCGGGTTTGAGTTGTTTCAAATATCGACGCATACCCTCGCTTTCAAACTGGAATATGCCTGTCGTTTCAGCGTTTGCAAAAATTTTGAACACTTTTTTATCATTCTCTGGAATTTTATCTATATCGATTTTTTCGCCCGTATTTTTCTCTATCAGATTCACACATTCGCGCAGTATAGAAAGAGTTGTAAGCCCGAGAAAATCCATTTTCAAGAGGCCTATTTTTTCCAGCGAATTTTTGTCGAACTGTGTGGTGATATCCTTTTTGGAGCTTCTGCAAAGAGGCACGAAATCTGTCAGCGGTCCTGGTGTAATAACAACCCCTGCCGCGTGAACGCCAGCGTTTCTCGGAAAGCCCTCGATTTTCCTCGCATAGTCGATAACTTTTTTAACTCGTTCGTCCTCGTTATATAATTTTGCCAGAGGTGGAGATGTTTTTAATGCCTCATCGATTGTGATTTTTGTATCATCGGGGACGAGGTTCGTAATCGCATTGACATCTTTGAATGGCATCCGGAAAATCCTGCCGATGTCTTTTATAGCGGCGCGAGCTTTAAGCGTATTGAATGTGATAATTTGGCAAACAGCATCTTCGCCGTAGCGGTTTTTCGTATATTCGATTACTTTCTCGCGGTATAAATCGTCGAAATCGATATCGAAATCGGGCATAGAAACTCGTTCGGGGTTAAGAAACCTTTCGAACAGCAGTTCGTATTTCATCGGGTCGATATTGGTAATGCCGAGACAATACGCCACGAGACTTCCAGCACCAGAACCTCTGCCAGGTCCCACCCAGACACCGAGTTTTCGAGCATTATCGGTAAAATCGGCGACAATGGCAAAATAACTGGAAAAGTTCATTTTCTTGATAATTCTCAATTCGTATTCGAGCCTCTCCTCGATTTTATTAGTGATTTTGGAATACCGTCGTTCGAGACCCTCACGAGCCTTTTGCTCGATAAAATCGTCCACAGACTCGAACCCAGCGGGAATAGGATATTTAGGCAAACTCATTTTGCCTGTTTCGATTTCCACATCTGTGCGCTCGGCAATCCATAGCGTATTATCCAAAGATTCAGGAATCTCTCCGAAAAGTTCCTGCATCTCTTCCTGAGATTTCAGATAAAATTCATTGCTGCCGAATCTCATCCTATCGGGGTCATCGACAGATTTATCCATTTGGATACACAGCATCTTATCGTGGAAATCGTAGTCCTCCGCATTTATATAATGGGTATCGTTTGTGGCTACCATACGAATACCCATTTCCCTGGCGAGTTGAACTAGTTTAGGCAAAACCTTTTTTTCGTTTTCGAGATTATGGTTTTGAAGTTCGATAAAGAAATGTTCCGTGCCGAACCTTTCGAGAAACCAGCGAGCTGTTTCCTTAGCACCATCGATATCGCCCTGCAAAATTTTCCAAGGAATTTCACCTTTCAAACACCCGGAGAGAATAAAAAGTCCATCGGAATATTGCTCCAAAACTTCCCTGTCTATTCGCGGCTTATAGTAGAAACCCTCTACATAGGCAATCGATGACAGTTTTATGAGGTTTTTATATCCCTTGTTATTCTTTGCGATAACTGTAAGATGGTAATTCGGTTTTCCGCCTTTCGAGGGTTCGTTCTTTTGAGTTCTGCTTTCAGGCGCGACATAAAATTCTTGCCCGATAATAGGATGAACTCCCGCTCTCTTAGCGGACTCGTAGAACTCGAGTGCACCGAACATATTGCCGTGGTCGGTTATCGCAATCGCCGGCATATCGAGTTCATAAGCCCTCTGCGTTAGCTCATCGAGACGGCAAGCACCATCTAAAAGACTGTATATTGTGTGATTATGAAGATGAACGAATTTTTTTGCCATAAAATCACCTTAACAAGATAAAGAATAAATTTTTTCAAAAACTAATTAGTTGAGACCGAAAATGCAATATCATTTTTATTTTTGAATCTGCAACTAATTTTGTGTAATCGCTAAAAACTGGTATGGTTATTAGTTTTTTGTCACTTTTTATGCTTATGTCCAACAATCTTTTTTAACCATCTGATACAATCGTTGACCACAAGTTTGAAATGAAATATACGCTCCCGCAAAAAATCCCTGACTTTCCCCTTGCCAAGCAAATCGACATCATAATGAGGTTAATTTATATAACTCTCAAAATTACACGAAATAAGTTATAATCCCAAAACTTTACATTGACTTTTATTCTTCCTCATAATTTATTATTAAAACAAAACATCAAAGGAGGTAGACGATGGCATTTGTTCCCGACATTTTCAATACAATCCTCGACCATCTCGAGGTGATATCGAAAGCCGAGACTGTTTTAGGTGAACCTATTACAGTGGGCGAAAAGACTGTTGTTCCTGTTGTGAGGATGAGTCTCGGTTTCGGTGCAGGTGGAAACGATGAATCGGGCAAGGAGAAAAATATCTCTGGTGGTGGTGGCGGTGGCGGTGTTTCGATTAGCCCAGTGGGGTTTATCATAATGGAGGGTGAAAAGACATCCTTTTTGCCGGTCAAAGCCAAAAGCGTTTCGGCTTTAACAGAGATGATACCGAACATTATCGAAAAAGTTTCCTCCTTGAAAAAGGAAAAGGAAAAACCGAAGAACGAGGAATAAAATAAAAAGGGGTTGTGAAAAAATGTTTCGCAACCCCTTAGATTGTCCGATGTTATTTTTATTTAATTAGTGCAATCTTTCTGACAATAGTAGAATTCTCTGTATCTAATCTAACAAAGTATATCCCTGTGGAAAGCGAGTTACCATTATCGTCGTTGCCATCCCATCGGAAAGTATGTGCACCGGCGCTAAATTCACCATCGGCGATTGTCTCGACAATATTGCCCTTAATGTCGTATATCGCGAGTTTTATCCGACCATTTTTCGGGATATTAACTTTAATCGCAGAAGCCGAATTGAATGGGTTAGGATTGCAGGAAAGTGCGAATTTCTCAGGAATATCGGTTTTTTCCGTAATACCACTCGGCAATATTTTCGCTTCTTTTGAATAAAATACCTCACCGTTCGTGCCATCCTGAACGAACGCAATCAAATAGCAATTATTGGCATTCCAGGATGGGTCGATGTCGAAATGCTCCTCGTCGGTGAATGTGCTCCCACTAACAGCGACACCATCATAATTCGGCAGTATAGCGCGGACAACATCGAACAGCGAATCCAAGGCAAAGGCACCTTCCCAGTGATAAGCGATATTTGTCTCTGTTATTATGTAGTGAATTCTTAAATCGAGGTCGCCTCTCAACTCTCCGAGAAATTCGATTGTGGTGGAAACATCGAATCCCGTTTCTGTGGCATCTGAAATCGTAAAATCGAGTGTTATGGGGGTTTTAGTAGAGGAAAGTGCATCGTAAAGGCTTGAATACAAAGCATATTCATTTGTCAGGTCGCCAGTAGAGCCACCGACTAAATATTGACTACCATTACAGGCGGTTGATGGTATCCCATCGAAACCGTATTCTGATGCGAGGTCGTCGCCCTCGCTTCCAATCCAGTATGGGTCACTGGTAGAACCCCAAACATGATACGAACCGATACAAACAGAGTCCCCAAGCTCATTCTTTAATTGATGGAGTGCTACTGCTGGATAAACACACCAGGTGCACCAAGTCGCAGTAAATTCCTGGAAGAGAACAGTTTTCGGCGTGGTATAAGTATAAACATAATAGCTCGATGTATTGTTATCCTCGACCTCGTCTGTAGCATCGGATATCTCAAATGCTATTTTATAAACCGCGTCGTAAAGTTCGAGTGTGTGGGATGGGAAAGTAACATCTCGATGCAAGTCGTGTCCGAGTTCGGAAACTGTTACTGTATCCGTATAAATAGTATCGTCGGCGTGAATGATATAGCAAATTACATCGGGGGACATCGAGTTAATACCTTCATTATAGATAGTTGCCGCAGGTGTTACTTCATCGCCGGGGTCGAGATAGGGACTTAATGTATCGATAGCCTCGACCGCACAATCGTTAGTGGGTCTCTGTCCGATTTTCACATCGTCAACCTTGAGAACGAACATATCTGTCGCTATGTTGCGGAAAGCTACATAGATGTCATCACCAGCATAATCTTCGAGACCATAAACGAATTGTCGCCAAGAGGTGTCTGGTGTAATATAATCGTAAATCGTATCTGCGAAATCGGATGTATCGGATGTCCCTGTGGATATCAAAATCTGGATATGCTCGTTGCACCAACTCGGGTCCTGCGATGCATACCAACAGTAAAGAGTATCTCCATCATTGATATGAACCTGCGGAGTAATCAGCCAATCGTCGTTGCCAGATGCATTATACATAGAGCCGGCACAATTATCTCCAGAATGAGTATTATGGGAGTATATAAACCAAGGTTGACCATCGCCGTCGCCATCGATAGTTGTCCAGCCGGCTGGAAGGTCGCTACTTGCATCAAAATTCTCGTCGAGACTCCAAGCAGTAACATCTTTCGTGGAATGCTCGATAGTCCTGTTATTCAGCGATGTTCTTATCTGAACATTACCGAAAGATTTACTTTGACCGATACCAACCGCAAAAACCATCCCAGCAGCCACACAAAGCACTAGCAGCACTGTAAGAGTTCTCATCTCGCCTCCTTTTGTTTAATTTTTCAATTCCCGAGAAAATAAATTCAAGTTTTTAAATTTTATAAAAATAATATAAGAAAAATGCAAGTCTTTTTATATAAAAAAAATTTATAAATCTTTTATGAGCATATACTTATAATCCAACTTATCGAAAATTTTTAGAAAATCCATAGGTAATGGTGCATTTAACACCATTTTTTCCTCCGTTTCAGGATGAGTAAATTCTAATCTATACGCGTGGAGCATTTGTCTTCTCGCTATATCTAACAGTTCTTTTGCAGATTTTCTGAATTGCGGAGCGATTCCGCCGAGTCTTTCATCTCTGCCGCCATAATCTCCATCGCCGAATACAGGATGACCGATATAAGCCGAATGAACTCGTATCTGATGCGTTCTTCCCGTGTATAATTTTACTTTAACGAGTTGAAGGAAATCGAAACTTGCAATAACCGAAAATTCACTTTTTGCAGAATGCCCATTTGGGACTACCCATCTTTTTATCGGTTCTTTCGGGTGGTGTCCAATCGGTGCATCGACGATTAGATTGTCCTCGCGAAGATGCCCCCACAAAATAGCGAGATATTGCCTGTGGATTTCTCTTTTCGATAGCATAGCGGAAAGAGTTCTATGAGTCGATGCTTTTTTCGCTATAATCAGCAATCCCGATGTATCTTTGTCCAATCTGTGGACGATACCAGGTCTAAAATCTCCTCCAATCGGCGAAATAGATTTCGTATGATTGAGAACCGCATTCAAAAGTGTTCCAGTCCAATTTCCGCGGGCAGGGTGTGTTATCATCCCCGCTGGTTTGTTCACAACGAGTAGATAATCATCCTCATAGATTATATCGATTGGGATATCCTCTGGGATGAGACGAAATGGTTCCTCCTGCGGAATTTCAATTTCGATTGTTTCACCGCCTCGCAGGATAAAATTGGGCTTTGTTCCCTTGTCGATGACTTCGATGTTTTTTTCTCTGATTAGTTTTTGAATTTGGTTTCGCGAAAGCCCTATTCCACATTGAACGAGATAGACATCGAGTCGGCAGGGAACGATATCTTCGGGAACTTCGATAGTTATCCTTTTTGAATCCAGCATACTTACTATATCATCGATGTTTTTATACTATTTGGGTTTATCGTTGGTGCAATGTGTTCCAAATTTTCTCCGAAATTTCGGAAATCCTAAAAGGTTTTCTTATAAATCCTTTTGCACCCGCCTGAAGACAATTATCGACCGTGTCGATTTGTGCATATCCACTAATCATAAGCACTTTCGCCCGTGGATTTATTTCGAGAATTTTCTTCAATGCTTCTAAACCATCCATACGAGGCATAACGACATCGAGTATCACGAGGTCGATATCATCCTGTTTGGCACTGTAAATTTCAGCAGCCTCGACACCATCCGATGCCGTTAGAACACGATATCCGCGACTCTGTAAAAGGTCCACGAGTAAATTTAAAACGATGGTTTCGTCATCGGCGACGAGAATAGTCTCTGTTCCCTTCGCTATTTCGGGGGCAACAAATTGGAATCTTGTTCTGGCTTGTTCTTCGCTCAACGGCAGAAGTATTTCAAAAGTAGTGCCTTTCCCTTCCTCGCTATCTACAAAAATATAACCATTGTGGTCATCTATAATAGAATATGCTATAGAAAGCCCGAGTCCAGTCCCTTTCCCTTGTTCTTTAGTGGTGAAAAACGGGTCGAAAATTTTTTCTATAACCTCTTTCGACATTCCTGTGCCCGTATCGGAAACAAGTAAGTGAACATACTTATTCGGGGGAATTTCTGGATGTTTTAAATTATCGACATCTGCTATATCGGTTTTAATAATCAAATCGCCGCCTTTCGGCATAGCATCGAACGCATTCACACAAAGGTTCATCAAGACTTGTTCGATTTGAGCCATATCGCCGTTGACGATTGTCTCTTCATCGCCGAGCTCGAGAATGAAATTCACATTCTTGGGTGCGGTTTGTTTCAAAATTTCCACGACTTCACGGACAGAATCCCTTATGTCGAATGGAATCTCTTCCTTCGGCGCTCGCCTGGCAAAACTGAGGATTTGTCTCGTCAATCGAGCGGCATCGAGACTCGCCTTGAAAATCAATTCGGTGTATCTGAATGCAGGTTCGGAAACAGACAGATTTTCCTTTAAAAGTTCGGCGTATCCGATGATACCATTCAATAGATTGTTGAATTCGTGGGCGATTCCGCCAGCCAGTCTGCCGATAGCCTCGAGTTTTTGAGCTTGTAAAAGTTTTTGTTCGAGTGCCGCTTTTTCCTCCTCGGCAAGTTTCCGAGCGGTAATATCCTGCGCTATTATGAGAATTCTTTTCTCGCCGCCGATTTCCACAGGAGTGGCTGAAATCTCGGCGACTATTTTCGTGCCATCTTTCTTTGTTAATATCTCCTCGATAGGTTCGACAGTTTCCCCCTTTTCCAACATAAACTCGACCCTCGACCGAGCAATTCTCAGGCTTTCATCCGAGACGAAATCGAATATCGAATGTTCGATAATTTCTTCGATGCTATCGTATCCGAGCATTTTCGGTGTAAAAGAATTGGCGAAAACCATTTTTTTGCCGTCGTGAAGTCCTATCGCGATGGGTGCCAATTCCACAAGTGTATGATAAAGTTTTTCGCTTTGAGCCAATTTCTGTAATGCTGTATCTTTTTCCTTTTCGAGTTCTGCTGCACGAATAGCGAATCCTAAATCCTCCGACACTTCGAGTAGAAGACCTTTTTCCTCATCCGACCAATCGTGAATACCATTCGCACAGACTATTATAACTCCTTGAAGTTTGTCCTTGTATAGTATAGGAACGAACGAAACACTTCTTATATCAGATTTTAAATATTTGTCTCGAAGTTCATCGGGGATATCTTCGCATTGAGATATATCTGAAATGAAAAGAGGTTTTCTACTTTCCAATACAATTGAAAACAAATTATTTTCACCCTCGATGCAGGGAGAAAAATTTTCATCAATAGGTAAATTTTCTAGGTTGGATAATTTTCCGTTTTCATACAGTAAAGGAATAACCTTTTTGTATTGTCTAACTTTTTCCAAAACATCGGATATTTTAGCCATCAGAGTAGGTATATCGTTTTCCCGAACGAGGAACTGATTGACCTTACTTATCGCTTTGAGGAGTGAGTTGAGAAATAGCAATTTTTTCTCCATTTGGCGGAATTCTGTAATATCGGTGAAATTAACGAGTATTGCAGGTTTGCCATCATAAGTAATTTTTCGAGCATTCAAAACCAAATTCAACGATTTTCCATCATAAGAATTTCCCGAAATTTCGTATTGCTCCGGGACAGGTTCGCCGGCGAGTCTTTTCGCTGTGTATTCGTTCATTTTTGCGCGAGAATCGGGGTCTGCCAGCGCCAATAAGGATTTCACCGTAATGTTCATATCGTATGGCACTCCGAATAGGTCAAATACTTTGCTGTTCGCAAATAACACATCGACGCCATTATGAACGAGAATCGCATTTTGCGAAAGCTCCGCGAGAGTTTTATAATTTTCCCATTGCTCTTTATAACTTTGTTGGAGTTTCATTATGTTTGAAACATCGCGAACTATGGCAAAAAATATCTGTTTCCCTTCGATTTCGAACAGTTGAAAACTGGTATCCACATCGAAAATCTCTCCATTCTTTTTGATATTGCGAGCTCGAACATTCAGAGTCTTCGTTTTTTTCAATTTTTCCGCGAGGTCATCGAGCCCCGAAGCAATATCGGGTGGAACTAAATCTCTCGCATTCAACCGCAAAAATTCATCGCGAGTGTAGCCGAACATATCGCAAGCTTTACGGTTCACAGACAAAATGTTCCCCTCAATATCCTCGATGAAAATGGCATCGTTCGCATTTTCAAATAGAATTTTGTAATCGATTTCATCGATAAAATTCCCCATATTTCCTCCCCATAGATAAAAGTCAATTTAAAATATAATCGTTAATGAGTTTATAAAAAGTTTTTTATTAAAAAATTAAGCAATTTATATTTTTATAATTTTTCAAGTTAGATTATCATTATCCAATAATGATACGGAGTTAATGGTGATTTATAAAGTCAGAACATTTGAAAAATACAGAAATATCGAATCGGCGATGAGTGTAAAGTCGTCTCCATCTTCTGATATTTTGCTAAATTATCTCGCACCTGTCAATGAAAAGTATCTCCCTGAAAAGACTGTTAAACTGAATCAGGTTCACGGCGATAAGATACACATCATCGAAAACACAAATGAAATCGATTATGTAAATGGTCTCGATGGCGATGGTCTAATAACAACTGTTCCGGATGTCGCTCTTTCGATTTCAGTTGCGGATTGCGCTCCCGTCGCTCTATTCGATATCGATGGCTCGGCGATTGGTTTGGTCCATTCGGGTTGGCGGGGAACAGAAAAAAATATCGTAGGAAAGGCGGTGATGATGCTAATCGATTATAGAATAGAACCACAAAATATTTTTGCATATATCGGTCCCGCAATCGGAGCTGAAAATTACGAGGTAGGAAAAGAATTTTTTAAAAATTTTCCACATACCGCATTTGAAAAGGATGGCAAAATATTTTTCGACCTTGTAGGTGAAATCGAAAGGCAATTGAAAGAATTAGGGATATCGAAAGTGGAGAAATTCCCGTTTTCGACATACTCTACATATTGGCTTCACTCATACAGAAGGGATAAGGAAAATGCGGGAAGAAACATCTTCTATCTGTGGAAAACTTCTTATTACTGATGACTATTGGAGTGTTTCTTTCTCCTCAATATCAGAACGAGCGATGGCACGATAAGTATTTGCAGAGCGATTCCGGGAAATCCTGTTATAATCGGCGTGAACGATGCAGCTATAATGGCGTTCTTCGAGAATGGAATTTCTATACCGATGGATAAGATTATAAGCCAACCTAATGCCAAAAATATTTTCGACAGCAGTATCGCGATTAGCAATGCCCATAGAGGGTTCATAATTTTGCCGAACAGTCCGCAGAAAAAACCCATTGCCGCGAGTTCGAACATCATCGTCAAAAAGAGCGGAAATGGTGGCATTCCGCTGATGATGAAATTGAATGGCGGCGAGATAATTCCCAGAATTAGTCCCGCGAGAGGTGAAATCAAAAATCCAGCGAGTTGAACGGGTAGATGCATCGGCAGTAAAACCTTGCCACTTTCCGGAATCGTCAGGTGAAACAGATATGGCAACGCCACCGCCAGTGCTAAAAGTATCGAAAACTCCGAGATTTTTTTATATCTTTCGTTCATCGTTTTATTTTTCTCTCTGCGAGGATAAAATAAATCTCGTTCGGTATCTCGCAAAATTTTATCGGTGAAAAATCGTATTCCCTCAATTTCTCCACGAGAGAATATATCGGCGGAAGTTTATGCTCAGCGAAATCATCACTTATCCTGTTGTGTATTTCGTTTATTCTGTAATGGCAATTGTCGTGGAGAATTACCAGTTCGCCTCTACTCATCATAACACGAGATAGTTCAGAAATTGTCCTCGATATATCCATATGCGGAATGGCATCGAAAATAATGGTTTTTCGGATGGAATTATCTTTCATCGGCAAATGTTCGGATTGCGCGAGGATGAAATTCGCATTTGGAATATTTTTTCTGCTCGCCTCGAGCATTTTCTCCGAAATATCGATGCAGATTATATTCGTCGGTTCGTATCCCTGCTCGACCATTACCGAAGATGCTATCCCAGTTCCACAGCCGATATCGAGTAATTTTCCGCCGATGTCGTCGAACCAATCGGGAAGCGAATTCGCAATTAGCTCTCTTCTACGCGGAGTATCCTGTTGCATCCAGTATGTCACACTGGAATCGAAATATTTTTGTATTCTATCTATCATTTAGTTCTATTTATACTCAGTTTTCCAATCGGCGGATATACCGCACCAGATTGTTCTCGGCGGCATCGGATAGCCCTTCTGAGTATAATATTTAGCATCGGTTATGTTGTCCACAGAAGCAATCAATTTAAAATATTTAATCGGTTCGATTTCCAGACGAAGATTTCCTACCAGATAATCAGGGAGTTTATCGTCGTCGCTGTCGGAGGCATATAAATCCTTTGCTCCCTCGCCCGACAGTGAAATTTTGAACGGGAATATCAGTTTTTTCTGGAAATCGAGACCGTATGTAAGATGATATCCGGGAGAAATCGATTTTCTCTCGTTCAAGTCCTGATATGCAAAACCGACATTTAGAGAAAATGACTTAAAAGGATTGTATTTGATATTCGTATCGAACCCGTTTCGGTCGAAATCGCCGCTGTTTGCGAAAGGTTTGCCCGGATAACCGTATATAATGAGATTTCGAGCATAGGTGTGCCACACGGAAATTTGCCCTGTCAATTTCGATGTCCTCAATTTGAAACCTAATTCGCCGGTCCAACTATCTTCGGGTTCGAGATTCGCATTCGACCAAGGGAAAACCGATGTCTCCCGCAACGATGGAAATCTGAACCCATCGGCGATTTTCCCAAAGATATCCCCATATTTGAGCAAATCGTATGACAGATACAACTCCGGTGAAATGTGGGACTTGAACGATTTTCTTCCGAAAATCGCCGTCCCTATGCGAAGATTTACTTTACCAAATTTTGCATCATCCCATATAGCCGTTCGGTATTCTGTTGCCCAATTGCTTCCAAAATCCATACCTGTGGAGATATTTTTTGCATCGCCACCCATTTGAAGCGATGAGAATTTCAGACCGATTTCTCCGAATGACAGATTGTAAATTGCCGATACTTTCGTTCCCCAACTTATATCGTCACCGCGATAGCCATCGTATATCGTGTGTCTGCCGATGTGCTGAAACGCTCCCATTTCTGTGGAGAGTTTGCCGAATAGATGACGCCAATGGATGTGAAAATGACTTCTTTTTATTCTATACCAACTCGAGTCATTCGGACTCTCCTTTGTTCCCGGGTCGAAAACACCGAACCAATCGTTATTTGCACTTAGCAAAATATTGTTTTTGTCAGAAATGTATCCGATATGTGCGCCGAACCTCTGCGAGGAATATGAATCGTTGGCATCGTCGCGATAGCCATCGGTGTGTTCTGCGGAATAATTTGCTCCCCAATCTATATCGGATATTTTGCCGAGAATTTTTACACCGTTATTCATCGAACCATAAGCACCGTATCGGGATTGCACACCGATATCCAATCCTTTATCGGTCAATCTTTGCGTTTTCAGATTTATCGCTCCTCCCATAGCGCCTGTTCCAAATTCCACAGGTGAAGCTCCCTCGACAAGTTCGATTTTCCCCATTCCTAATATGTTGAAGGCATCGAATACGGGGTGTCCCATAAGTCCCATAAACAGCGGGTCGCCATCCTGAAGGAAAAGAACTTGCGATGTCGGCGAACCGCCGAGACCAAAAAGATTTATTTTACCCGCCGCTCCCGATGCGACACCATAGCCCATCAATGCCCTTCGGGTGAAAAACATAGCGGGAGATAATTTTTGCGCTTGCTCGAGAACAGAGTTGGAAATAGTATTGTCCGTTTTTATAGTATCTTCTTTCGCTATATTCAATTTGTCTGCGAGAACTTTTATAGGGCGATTTTTATAAACTCTCATAGTATCTTTCGGCTCCTGCGCAAAAACCGAGAGAAACATAACAAATAAAATCGCAGTCGATAAAATCGCCTTTTTCATTTTTTCTCCTTTCGATTATTAAATCGCTGTCAAGACGAGTTTCCCGTTCATAACGCCTTTTTGTGCAAGTAGGCTATCCGCGATTTTTTTGATGTTTTCAGATTTCCCTTTCAATGCGAGTATTTCGAGACAACACTCCTCGGTCAGATGAATATGAAGTGTGGATATAATCTCTTCGTTATGTTTGTGTTGATATTCCGTTAATTTATCGGAAATCCGTTTTCTGTGATTATATATCATAGTGAAAGAACCCACCACATCCATTCCTTTCTGTTGAGTTTTTTTCTCGATTACGAAATTGCGCATAATATCTCTGATTGCCTCGCTTCTGTTGGCATATCCACTTTCCTTAGCGACAATGTCGAATTCATCGACGAGTTCCCTATCCACAGCGATACCGAACCTATATAGATTGGACATTTTAACCTCCGTAGCATAATTTTTGAAAAAGATAGCACAACCTTGTATTGTGTCAACATTTTTATGTTTCAAATAATGGAAAAAAACTGCACAAAAAATCTATTTTCTCCGCAGGTCATACTTGGTGATAAGTTGGTGAAGCCTTGTTCTATGGATACCGAATTCCTTTGCGGCTTTAGACACATTGTAGTTATATTTTATGAGAAGTTTTTCGATTGCCCACTTTTCGAAATTTTTACCAAGTTCCTGTTTTATTTTCTTAAATTCCTCGTAGTTCGATGGCTCTATGAATTTTTGCTTTTCGCCGATTTCCGACAAGGTTTTATCCTTTTTGATATAATCGGGAAGCAGTTCAGGTGTTATAATTTTCCTCTGAGCGAATAGAGCCATCTCTTCGATAGCGTTTTTCAGCTGCCGGACATTTCCAGGCCAACGATACTCCCGTATAGCCGAAGCGACCTCCGGAGAGAAACCCTGAATTTTTTTCCCGAACTTCTCGGCTGCCTTTTTCAGAAAGAACTGTGCTAAAAGTGGAATATCTTCACGCCTTTCGCGCAGAGGCGGTATTCTAATTCGCACGGTGGAAATTCTGTAATACAAATCCTCTCGAAAGTTCCCATTCTCGATTTCCTTTTCGAGTTCCCTATTGGTAGCGGCGATTATTCGGACATCGGTTTTAATAACTTTATTTCCACCGAGCCGTGTAAATTCGCCCGTTTCGAGAGATGTCAATAGTTTTGCCTGAAGGGCGGGGGACATATCTCCGATTTCATCGAGGAACAAAGTGCCTTTGTCTGCTAGTTCGAGTTTACCGAGTTGCCGATGAGTTGCACCAGTAAATGCCCCTTTTTCGTAGCCGAAAAGTTCTGCCTCGAGAAGAGTCTCCGGCACAGCGGCACAATTCAACACGATGAATGGTCCATCGGAGCGTTGACTTCGAGAATGTATTATTTTTGCCAACAAATCTTTACCCGTTCCTGTCTCGCCTAAAAGGAGAACTGTTATATCCTGTTTGGCAACCGCAGAGATTTTCGGGAACAGTTCCTGAATGGATTTAGCCTCACCCCCGATGAAATCTGTGCCGAAAAATTCTCTCGTTTGAGCGCGAAGAGCATCCCTTTCTGCTACGAGGTCGCCGTATAATTTCGCATTGTAAAGTGCCATAGCGGCGAATTCGCCTAGTGCTTCGAGTAATCTGACAGTTCTTTGGGAGAAAGTCGCTCGTTTGACCTCGGCATCGGCATATAGAACCCCGAAAAGTTCATCGTGGCAGATGAGAGGCACGGCGATAACCATCAGAATTCTCAAATCGAGTATACTTTGCTGGGCAGCCAAATCTTCATCTTCTGGAACACTTTCCACGAGCAGAGACTTTCTGGCTTCCACCGCTTTACGCACAGCCGTGGTGCTGAATTTTAACTTTCCAACGGGTATTGTCTTGCCATTTTCGTATCTCGTCGCAATCGGCGTTAGATTATCACCATCGATAGTAATCAAAATGGCTCTATTCGCACCGCTGACCTCCAATGCTCTATCTAATATAACAGTCACCAGCGATTCCCATTCCAAAGTCGATGTGAAAGCTTTGGCAACTTCTAAAAGAAGTCCAGCATCTCCGCCATAGCGGCTGCCACGAAGATAATCGGCGATATGTTCGAGTTCGGCGAGTTTCGTCTTATTATCGAGCTTCGAGAAAAATTCCTGTGCTTTGTTCAATGCCTTTTGACCTCTTTCCGGGTCGGGAAGTTTTTGAGAATAAATTTCAGCAATTCTCTGCCAGAGATAACCTTGAACAAAAAAATCGTTGGGCGAGTTTTCCATCAATTTTTCCAGTTTATCAATAGATTGCTGTGGGGACAGCGAAGATATAATAATTTGAACCGCTGCACACCATATCTCTGCATTTTCAGACAAATATTTTATATTCCGTATTAATTTCTCGGCGGTTTCCGCGGAGGTTTCATATTGCCCCGCCTCAAAAGACATCAATGCCTCCCATAGAGTTCCTGCAAGTTCCCCTGTTGGTATAGATGGGAAATATTCCAGTTCAGAGGTGGGTATCCCGGAAAGAACGCAGAGCGGTAGCAGTTTTTCCATAACGGAATTATACGATGTATGCGGTAAAGATTTTAAGTCGGGGATAAGCTTTTCGAGTGTTTTTTGTGGATTTTCGAGAGTTCCAGCATAGAGGTTCACAAACATTTGTTCCAGTTGGATATTTACTTTATGCAATGGCAAATGAGCGAATTCTTTTAGTTCGACGACCGTTCTTTTGGCGAGTTCGATATTCCCCAATCTCCGATAGACGATGGATAATCCCAGTAGCGAGGCGAACCTTTGTTTGATTAATTTCTCCTGCTCGGCAATAGATGCCGCCGCAAGAAGCCTATCTAATGCTTGGGTATATTTCCCTTGATATAGTAAAATATATCCGAGGTTGATTTCGATAGTGACGAGAGCAGCATTATTCTGGATTTGGGTCGCGATGTTTCTTGCCTGCCAGAAAATATTTGCGGCTTCGGTCAGTTCGCTGCGTGCTTGAAGAACCGCTGCGATATTCACAAGAGAGAATAGTTCAAGGCGAGAATCGTTTATCTGTCGAGAAAATTCTAAAGCCTCATTCAAAAACGAATATGCCTCATCGAACTTTCCAGCCTGAATAAGAGCTCCGCTCAAATCTATAAGCACCGAAGTTTCCTTTTGAATATCCGCATTTTTTTGAACTTTCGCCAAAAGTGTTCTATAAACAGCAATCGCTTTATCGATTTCTCCGAGCGTTTGGAATGTATTAGCCTTTTTCTTGACCGCACGAAACCATAACTGCTTATCCCCGATTTTCTCTGAACATTTCGCAGCCAAATCGTATGATTCCAAAATTAAATCGAGCTTGTATTTTGCCTTAAGCTTCTTAAGTATGCTTCTTGTGTATTTTACCGCTTTTTCGGGGTCATTTAACTCGTAGAACATCTTTGCACCATACAAAACGAATTCCGGTAATTCCGATAATCCCACGAAAGCTTGCGCAGATTTCAATTTCAACTCTTTCAGCTCCGCTTCATCCCGAGGCAAGATATCTTTTGCTGATTCCGGATTTGTTAGAAAATATACGAGGGAATTCCATTTTTCTCTTTCCTTTATTTTTCCGCTTGCGAGGAGTTCGGATATCGCGATAGGATACCATTTCTCACCTATGAGATTTCCCAGAACAGAATACGGGACACCCTCAGGATTTAATGCAATGAATTTCAGTGTAAGGTCGCATATTTCGGCGGGAGCGATACTGGAAACTTTCTCCCGTTTCGCTAATGAAAAACGCCACCGCTCTTCACCTGGGACGAGAAAACCATCGCTGATGAGTCGTTTCAACATAGAATCTATCTCACGGGGCAGTCCAGAACTTCCTTTTTGCAGATGTCTCACGAGGTCGTTCAAACCATCGACAGAGCCGAGAGCAGAATTTATCCAGATGTGTAAATGCGTCAGCGAAAGCGGTTCGAGTTCCGCTGTTTCCATAGGAATATTCAAATCGTTTTTGGAGATATTTTTCGCTACGAAGAAGATTTTCCCAATGGATTGTCTTTGGGCAAGAGCATTTATGAATTTCATAGGGATTCCGTCCTCGAACATAATGAGTAGCGGTTTCATCTCGGAAATTTCCTCAATTAGTGCGAGTAGATGGGCATATATATCCTCGCTATCGGGTTCTGTGGAACTCAGCGTGACGCCGACATTGGCGATAGTCGGATGCTTCGTTAGTTCAGGCACAGCCCAGAGTAAAGTAGGAAGATGCCGTCGTAATGGGTCGCCGAATTCCCACGATAGAAGTTGCGTGACCAATGACTCGAGCGGACTATATTGCGAAACTATCACGGGGTAAAAATTGGATAATTGTCCAACTATTCTAAGTTCATCGAGCATTCTCGTGTATCCGATACCTCTCTTCCCCCTCAGCGACCAAAGGAATTTTCCTTTAATCGTTGGAATTAGCTGCCTTGCTTTCGATATTATTTCATCTCTTCCCACGAGGGTGGATTGAGGCAGATATCGAGAGCGAAGTTCAGGGTTGTCGGGAAGACCGAGAATATTCGCGATGGAACGCCATACAGTATAAGCGTTATTCGGGCGCTTCATCGGGTCCTTATCGAGTAGTGAAAGCAGCAATTTTCGAAATTTATCGGGGACATCGGCTAAATCACCATCGGCGATTGGGAGATTTAGTTGGAGATTTATGCTTTCGCTTACCGAATCGCCCATAAAAGGATTGTTCCCTGTGAACATCTCGAATGCGATTACACCGAGCGAATAAAGGTCGGCACGCATATCGGGTGAATAGCCCTTGAGTATTTCGGGAGCGATATAAGCGACAGTTCCCGATGCAATTTCTTCGTTTTCACCCACAGCTCTTGCGAGACCGAAGTCGCCGATTAGCGCTCCATTCTTCGTGAGAAATATATTGCCAGGTTTCAGGTCGAGATGAAGTATCCCGCGATTATGAATAAATGCGAGTCCCTCGGCGACATCGCATAAAATATTCAATGCCTCATCTTTGGATGGTTTTCTATCCTCGAGCGTCTTGCCCTCGATAAGTTCCATCGTAAAATAGTATTTGTCCTTCTCCTGACCGAAGTCGAAAACTTTGATAATTCTCGGGTGAGGCATTCTCGCAACGAGTGCAAATTCTCTTCTAAACCGCTCGATTAGATGCGGTTTAATCCAGCGAGGTGTGAAAACTTTGAGGGCAAATTTCTTGCCGCTTACTCCATCAATCACGGAATATACCGTGCCGAATGAACCTCTACCGAGTTCTTTTACTACCTCGTATCTCCCAAAAATTTTGTCGGACATTTTCTATCCTCCGGCATATATAAAAAATTAAAATTTCACCTTCCAGCCATCTTGTGTTAAAATCAAATCGAAAAATTGGAGACCAGAGGATATACGGTCACCAGTGCATTTCAATACAAGTGCATCGACAGATGCTTTTTCTGCAATTATGTTCATTTTGACATTCATAATACCGAGCAGATAGAGATGTGTTTTCGGTGTTAATCCTACCATCGCGGAATCTGCTATAATCTGACGAAGTAAGGTCGTATCGCCCACATTGACAGCATCTATGAGTTCGTAGACTATCCATTCAGGCGATGGCGTATCGATTGCCCAGATATCCGCTATCTTGTCCTTATATCTCGGGCACTCGAGAGTATTGGCGATGCGATATAGACTGTCCGCTTTTCCATAATCGCCGTTCGACGATGTAATATCGCCGAGAGTTTCGTATGCTCGTCCCAAAATATACCTAAAACCTGCTGTCTGTTCCGTATATCTAACATTCGTGTCTGAGGAAAAGTGTTTTGTCATATTGGATAATATTTTCACCGCGAGACTATCCTCGCCGGATTCTAATAAATCATTTGCCAAATCGAGTTGCTTTTCGGGGAGAACAAAAGGAGCGCTATTCAATGCATCGAACATAATTTTTATCGCTCTGTTTCGGTCGGTGGCGAATATGGATGAACCGTATTCGTAGGAAATTAAGATATTTTTCGGCTCTAACGAGTATGCTTTTGCCAACGATTGTTTGAATTTATCGGTGTCCCCGAGCATCTTATAATTCATCGCTCGTTGATACCAAAAATATGATGAGAGCGGGTCGATTTTAGTGCATAATTTCAGCAATTTTGCCTGTTTTATAGCGCTTAACTCACTTTCATACTGGCTATGGATTGTCCAGGCGACACCGATTGCAAGTGAGAGCAAAAAACCGAGCGATATTATAACTATAATCGCTATTCTTTTAATTCCTCTAATCGTGATTGGCTTCGATTTTTCAGCATTTCTGAGTCCTATCGCAACGAATGTTAGAAATGGCAGAGTTGTTCCCCAGAAATTCCAATCGAAATCGAGCCCGATGTGTATAGCATATGCGAGTGTTCCGAATGCGAGCGACCATAGTATCGGGTCTTTGTTTCTTTTCGCACCGAGTAAAATCATAACGATAGATGAAAATATAGCAAAGAAGAATAGAAGAAATCCAGGGATTCCACCCTCGGCGGCATATTGCAAATATTGATTGTGAAGTTGAGTCGATAGATAATGAGAACTTTTTAGAAAATGTGGATATGCTATTTTTATCGCGCCGAATCCGATACCGAATACAGGATTTTTCGAGACGATATCGAGTCCCATCGAAAGCATCATCCATCGTTCTTCAACAGGCTCTTCGGGTTTTTGCTTTGTTACTTCGCCGATTTTATGAAATCTATCGAGAATCCATTTAGGTGGCATAATAATCGAGGATAGAACAAGTCCTACAACAGAAACTATAATCAAAATTTTTAGGTATTTTTTCGCTATTTTCGTAGAGAATATAAATATTATCAAAGTCGCGAGTGCCAATGCTACCCAAGAGCCGCGAGAGAGAGTCAGAAACAGCGCACAGAAAGCGGCGATAGAAATTACCCAGTAGAAAATTTTCCAACCCTTCTTAGGGTCGGATTTCGCGAGGACAATACTCGTGGGCAGTATTAAAATTAAATATCCTCCCGCTGGATTTTTCCAATAGAATGTTGAGATAAAATGGAGCATCATATCGTGTCTGCCGATGAAAAAACCATACTTTGCTCCGAGTAGGAAAAAGAAACCGATGGACAAAACAATCGCTACGCCGATGTAAAACATACGAAAGAAGTTCCATAAGGGTCTGTCCGCTATATTGTATATTCCCCAAGCGAATACAATCAATGCTCCTGTCTGTGATATAAACCTTATCGTTCCATCCGGGGACCAGGTGAATATTAATGATACAAATCCCCATAGCCAGAACAAGCAGAATAATAGCGATGGTAGAAATGGCAATCTAAAATGGATATTTAATCCTGCAATCACCAACAGCCCGAAACCCCACAGCAAAATAGCGAACATCTCTTTACTGCTGGGGTCACTTCCACCTCTGTCGATTGCTGCCAGTAGAAGCACTATCGGGACAACTATCGAAAAGATTCCCCTTAGAAACTTTTTATCATCTATTTTTTTCATAAATGACGAATATTATAAAACCATCACTTATGTTAATATATAATAACTACTGTTATATTTCAAGAATTTTTTAATTAATCTTGTATATTTTTATGCGGATGGATTTTAATGATGCGATGGAATATTCCCGTATTATGCAAATTTCGTTCATAAATATATTCCTTAACCAGTTCGATAATTTTATCTTCGAGGGATACTATATGGGTGAATAATCGAAAACTTTTCGGAGATATTCATTGACAAAATTCACACTTGTCGTTAGATAATATCATAAATTTTATAAATATTTGGGGGTGATGTAGATGTCAGTGGAAGCAAAATTTTGGAAACATCTCGAGAATAATGATGTTCAGTGTGAACTCTGTCCTCATTTCTGCCGAATAAAGCCTGGGAAAGCCGGTATTTGCAGAATTCGCGAGAATATCGATGGCAAACTTATCACGACAGGTTATGGCAATACGACGAGCGTAGCTATGGATCCCATCGAGAAGAAACCGCTATTCCATTTTAAACCTGGAAGTTATGTTCTATCTGTCGCACCGAATGGATGCAATTTTCACTGTAGTTGGTGTCAAAACTGGGAAATATCTCAGTCGAAAGTCCTGACTCAATATATAGAACCCGAGTTGCTTGTTACAATTGCCCTGAGAGAGAGAGCATCTGGTATCGCATTCACCTATACAGAGCCGTTAATTTGGTTCGAATACATTATGGATGTCGCCAAGATAGGTCGTCCAAAGGGTTTAAATATGTTGGTTATCACGAATGGCTATATAAATCCTGAGCCTCTCGAACAACTTCTGCCGAATATTGATGCTATGAATATTGATATAAAATCTATGAATCCCGATGTGTATCGTAAATTCACCGGCGGAAAACTCGAACCCGTTCTCGAAACAATCAAAAACTCCGCTAAAAAAACTCATATAGAAATTACATTTTTGGTTATTCCCACACTCAACGATTCCGAAACCGAGATAAATAAGTTGGTAGATTTCACTGCGAGTGTGAATCCTAAAATTCCGCTTCACCTTTCGAGATATTATCCTGCATATCGATTCGATGTTCCACCGACATCGCCGGAAATTCTTATGAAAGCATATAGTATCGCAAAGGAAAAATTGCCTTATGTATATATCGGCAATCTGCCGATTCGCGGAACAGAAAATACATATTGTCCAAAATGCGGCAATCTATTGGTCGAAAGGCGAGGTTTCACATCTTTTGCGAAAGGAATAACAAGCGATGGTAAATGCTCAAAATGTGGTGCAGAAACAGATATTATTCTATGAATATTCGATATATTTTGAAAATACTTTTAGCTTTTTTATCGATTTTTCCGATTCTCGGTTGCGGTCCTGAGGAACATAATCCGTATCCAAGATGTCTGAATTTCGGTATAAGCAATGTCAGACGGAATATATCGTTGCGAGTATCTGTCAGTGTGAGTAGACAGCCTCTCGAAGGTGTCGGCAGCAGCACAGTAAAACTTATAAAATTACCCGATGACAACTCCGTTTCGGGGACCGTGCTTTATGGTGGAGAAAGAATTATTTTTGTTCCCGATAGCCCGCTTCAAGATTCCACAGAATATAGGTTCGAAATTTTAGATGGCATCACCGACGCCTCGGGAAAACCGATGGAAACACTTTCGCAGGAATTCATAACGGGTAGCGTTTTGCAGGTATATTATGTCGACCTACTGCGAAATTACGATTCGACTTTCGGCGAGGTATATTCCATCGCGATTTATTTCTCAGAAGGTGTCAACCCCGATAATCTCACTTTCGGCGAGGGAAATATCACAATATACGATGATATGGGCGTTGCACAATTTTTCGATTTGACATATTACGATGAGGTCGCTCTCGCCGTTCTAAACTTTGACTATCCCTTGCAGATGGATAAAAGATACACTCTCCGAGTCGGTCCATATATCTATTCATCCGCCGACGGCGAGATGCTCGATGGCGACCGCGATGGTGAAACTATCGATGCCGATGTTTTCCAAATCGAATTCACATATCAAAATTCGCTAAGTGAAGGTATCACTGTCACCGATAGCGTAAATTTTGCTCAGCCGTATATAGAACCCAAATCGCGATGCTTTCTCTATGAATTCGATTAGTAAATATCTTAAATCGCTCGTTTTCCACATCGGAGCGAGGTCACATCTTGGATAAACGATGACAAAACTCCATCTGATATGACAGCGGAAGAAATAGACTATTTTACGATTTCGATTTCAGATTCGGTTTCGGTTTGATTTCCTGCAAAATCTGTCGCTACAAATCTTATCTTATATTTTCCCGCAGGTATATCGGGAACTGACCACTTCGCCGTGGATGCCGCTAACTTACTGTCGTAATGAAGTTCGATTGTTTTGCCATCCGGAGTTTTTGCGAGTATCGTCCGTGTATCCTGCGGAGCGTAGACTTTTAGTATCGCCACTTCACCCGGATGGATTTTTTTAGGTTTAATATCCGCTTTAATTTCTGGCGGTTTAGTATCTATCACAAATTTTTGTTTTTGTTGCCATTGTGCACCATTTTTGTCGGTGATTATCAAATTGCATTGGTATTCGCCGTCCTTAACATTCTGCGGGACGAGAAAACGAGCCTCCCAGAAACCAGTTTTAGCATTTTTCTTCGCGACGATTTGTTCGCCCCAGGGCAGCTCCGCCACAACTCGAACAGCACCGGGAGCATCGATTATCAATTTCGGGTCGGATGGCTGGATAACTCTCGGTCTGAGAACAGCTCTCGGAGCAGCAAGAAACGCCGTGTATGGTGTGATAAATGTAAATTTTTTCGATAGTGCAATTATTTCATCGACCCATTCCTTGCGTTCGCCGTTCTTTTGAATTTGTCCGAGAAGATAATCTACTCGCCCTCTCGCCCACAATCTCGGAATAAAATCATTCTGCGAGATTTCGCCTACTTTCGCTTCGAATTTTTCATCATCCGATGTAGCCAATGTAATCGTTGCATCGGCGGATGGTTCGCTTTTTACGATGAACGATATTGCGCCTTGCATTCCACCGAAAATCCTCAATGATTCGGGATAGACCCGCGATATTTTTACCCCCTCCATCGCGATATTTTTAACTGTGGTGATTTTCCTTTGAAGGAAAGGCTTTAGCACTCGTTCCACCTCTTTGGATGTCTCCTCGCCAGTTGCCCCCGATGGAATGAACAGAACAGAACCGGACGATATACGGGCGATTTCTTCGAGCAGTTTTCCCGAAACATCCTCGCCTATCGCGACAACATATATCGGAATTCCACTATGAGACTTTACCAGCCCGACAATCTCATCGTATCCGATTTCACCGACTGTATGAACTCCATCTGTGATTAGTATAATTGCTTTCCTGCCCTGTGTTTTACCTATTATTTCATATCCCGATTTCAATGCGGAAAGTAAGTCCGTGCCGAATTCAGGAGTGAAAGAATCGAGGTATTTTTCGAACATCGTTCCATTCTGGAAATCGACAAATGAACCATTCGAGTATCTGTATATGGAATCATTGAAGCAAATGGAAGCGAATCTTTCGGATAGTTCTGCGGATTTGATTGTGGCGGATTTCAGCTGCTCGAAATTATCTTTCATACTCGCCGAGATGTCGGACAGTATAAGTGAAACCGATTTCGATTTGTTCTTTCCGACAGGCGGAGAGAAAAGAGCGAGTCCATATATCTTGCCATCGTCTCCCTCCGCTAACGAGACCGAGAGCGGATTGGCATCGTTCACATAGGAATACTGCACGACGATAGATTTTGTCAATATCGGGTTGTGGAGTTCGGTTTCGCCCGAATATTTTTTGCCGTCGAATGATAATTCCATCGGGATGCCATCGACAGATATTTTATCGATTTTGTCTCTTCCCAAAACCTCTATTGAAATTTTCAGCCGAAAAAATTTAACAGTATCGAAATCGCCGGGAGATAGAGGCAACAAAAATTTAGCAGAGCCATCTATTTCTTGAAGCAATCCGCCGAAATGAATTTCGACAAGTTTCGTAGAGTATGGTGCGATAGGTGCGATTTTTGCAGTGAAAAGATTTCTCGCTGTTGGAAGTATGATTCCAGGGTCTATTGCTTTTGCTCTCAGTTCCTCGTATGTTCGGATTGCTTTTTTCTTCTCCAAAATCACTCCTGAAATTCGCCTCGGACCATCCCAAGTCGCGAAACCGATTATATCCATACCTTCGGGCAGTGGAAATTGGAAAACACCTTCCTCACTATATCTCTTAGGATTGAGAAAACTTTGTTTCAGTGTAGCATCGACATAATTGTCGGTTATTTCTATGTGAAGTTCCGCTTCGTAAGGTTTTACCGTTAGTTTCCCGAAAGATAAGCGTTCGCCGGGTTCGTATTGTGGCATTATTAAACCGAACCCATAAATCAATCCTACCGAAAGAACCAACAAAATAAATGATATTTTTTTCATAATAATCCTCTTACTTGTTCGTGTTCTTAATCATATTTGATTGTTTGAGCAATAGTTTTTTCTCGCCTTGAATTATCGCGTTTTCATCCACAGGTAGAATTTTTTTCTTGCATAAGCCTTTCCATCGCTGGCAGAATTGCAATTTTGTATAATTCTCCGCTCTCAACGCCGCTATGGCGATTTCATAGGACTTTTTAATTTCTTCGACTTCATCGTCATTCTGCGCCATAGTGGATACAGCACCGAGAAGAATACGCATACCCGCTATCGTTTCTGCGTCGTTTTCGGCAAGTTCGAGCAACAACCGAGAACGGTATGCTATTCCCGAAAGTTCGGACGAATCCCGAGCGATGAAGTATGAATCTACTTTATCGAGAAACTCGTCGATTTTTTCTTCACGCAATTTTCTGAATCTATCAACAGAAATTCTGTCGATTCTGTTCAGTATGATAATAACAAGAATACCGAATAGTAGTATTTGACTCGTATAAATCATAATATTAGATTTCAAAGTTAAAAGTTCAATTCGGTAAGTTTAGGGATTTTCTCAATTCAGTATTCCGAGATTAGAAAAGTAATCCCGCTATTAGTATACTGAGAAATCATTGCCGTTTCTGGCATTTACCACATATAATGCTCGTTGAGCTTGCCTCATCATCGCCTCGGCTGATGGTGCTTTTTCTGATAATGTAATCCCAATACTGACTTTTGCCACATTGATGTTCTTTAATGCTTTTAGTATTCTCCTGCCTGTTTCATATATTTTGTTAGTATCAACGGCGAAAAGCATAAGGACAAAATCCGACCTGTCGCCTCTAAAAAGCATATCGTAATTTCTGATATTCTTTCTCAATGTCGAGGCTATCTCCTTTAGGGATGGACCTTCCTCGCCGGGGTCCACATCTATCAGGACGAGAGCCATCTGAGAGCCTGTGCGATGAACTCTATCGAGTTCCCTTTCGAGTTCCTCGTGCATAAATTTCTCGTTAAAAGCCCCAGTTTCCGGGTCGATTACCATAAGGTCCCGGATGTTGTGAAGTTCGGTTACATTATGCCAGATAATAAGTTCGCCATCTCGGATTTTTTTCGTCCGAATTTTATAATATTTCCCATCGTATTCGATAAAGTCTTCATCGTCGGGCTCACAATCCTTCAATGCCAAACCGAGTTTATTGGAAAGAATGATATTGCCATCGTTATCTTTCGCTAAAATACCATCAGGAAGTAACTCTATTATCTTGTTTAGAATTTCTGTATCCATCATTTTCCTCCTTCTATGAATATTTGAAATAAAGTTTTCCGCGAAATAGACAAAATGGCGTCATTTCGAGGAGCGAAGAGGTAAGAAATCCTCTACATAACAACGATTCGAGATTTCTCGCTTACGCTCGAAATGGCAAAATTCTCTATTTCGCAGGATTCATCACTTGAACTAAATAAATTAAATCCCCAATTTATAGCAACAATTATTTATAAATATTAAATTAATTAGAATTGGACTCTTTACTTAAATATTTTCCCCGTTCGTCTTGCCCAAAATAATAGGTCGAGATGGTCCATTGGAACTCGGATATATTCGGAAAATTTTTGCATCTTTTTCTCGATGGATAGATATTTTTTCCTGTTCATCGAGCGAGGAATTTCATCCATAACACCGATTGCAAAAAGATTTTTTAAAATATGTCTGTCCAATATGGCGAGATTTTTGCCCCAGCCGATATTCCGCAGGAAATGACTCGCCTCCTTATAGCCGAAACCAAAGACATTTCCCACGAGCCACTCCCTCGCAGTATACGAACTGTCGAACCGCTGCAAAATCTCGACTATCGAATTCCGTATGTAAAATTTTTCGATTGCATCTATAATTCGTTTCGACTTTGTATATTTGAACCGAACACCCATCAAGCATTTTAGAATAGAATCCTGTGTGAGATTGGACAAATCGTCGTTGTTAAATATTTTCTCCACCGCGTTCCAGCATACGATTGCCTTCGATTG
>CAYRNI010000004.1:0-8058 GCA_964425665.1 uncultured bacterium | reverse complement strand
AATATTTCGAATAGTTCGTCCATTATTTTTTTACTACTATTTCGCCATTTTTAACATCGACAGTCGCGACATCGCCCTCTTTTAACTCCTCCGTCAGTATCATCGCTGCGAGTTTCTGAGCGACTTCCATTTCGAGAACTCGCTTAATCGGTCGAGCACCGAAAATCGGGTCGTAGCCCTTGTGAGCGATATATTCCGCCGCCTTGTCCGTTAGTTTCGCATCCATATCTTGTTCCTGAAGCCTTTTGCGGATATATCCGAACTGAATATGCACGATTTGTTTCACCTCATCCATAAGAAGCGATTTGAAAACGATGATTTCATCGACTCTATTGAGAAACTCCGGCGGTAGATTCTTCCGCAGAAGTTCCCTCAGCTGCACTTCGAGTTCGGAATGAATTTTGTCGCGGTTTTCGGGGGTGATTTCCTCCAGACGCTCGACAATCAATCTCGCACCGAGATTCGATGTCATAATCAAAATAGTATTTCTGAAATCGATGGTATGCCCGCGGTTATCGGTCAATCTGCCGTCATCGAGAACTTGAAGCAAGATGTTGAACACTTCGGGATGAGCCTTCTCTATTTCATCGAAAAGAACCACCGAGAAAGGATTTCTGCGGACGGCTTCGGTAAGTTGTCCGCCCTCCTCGTAGCCGACATATCCCGGAGGTGCACCGATTAGGCGACTGACGGAGTGTTTCTCCATATATTCGGACATATCGATGCGGATGAGTGCTTTTTCCGTATCGAATAGAGTTTCCGCAAGTGCTTTTGCCAGTTCGGTTTTGCCAACACCAGTAGAACCTAAAAATATGAACGAACCGTTCGGTCTTTTCGGGTCGGAAAGCCCCGCCCTCGCCGAGCGAACAACTCTCGCGACAGATTCCACCGCTTGCTCTTGGTCCACGACTCGCTTGTGGATTTCCTCCTCTAAATGCATCAATTTTTCTTTTTCCGTCTGAGTAAGTTTATTCACGGGAATCCCTGTCCATTCCGAAAGAACTTTCGCTATATCTTCTTCATCGACAGTTTCTTTGAGCAACTGACCATTCTTTTGGATATTCGCGAGTTTTTTCTGCTCCTCCTCGAGTATTTTCTGAAGCTCGACTAACGCACCGTTGCGAATTCTCGCAGCCTTTTCCAAATCGCCAGAATTCTGTGCCTGCTCGAACTCGAATTTCGCTCGCTCGATTTTTTCCTTCGTCTCACTGATTTTATGTATGGATGCTTTCTCCGATTCCCATTGTGCGGTCAGCTCCTTCCGTTTCTCTTCGAGTTCATCTATTTCCTTTTTCAACTTTTTGACCTTATCGGATTCTTCAGATTCTTTCTCTAATCCCTTGACTTCGAGTTTGAGCTGACGGATTTTTTTTACAATATCGTCCAGTGGTTTCGGCGTCGAGTAGAGGTCGATACGCAATCTCGCCGATGCCTCATCGACGAGGTCGATTGCCTTGTCGGGAAGAAATCTGTCGGTGATATATCTCGCGGAGAGTTTGGCAGCAGCAACCAATGCCTCATCTTTTATTTTTACGCGATGGTGAATCTCGAATCTTTCCTTTAATCCGCGCAAAATCGAGATAGTATCTTCGATAGATGGCTCTTTGACAATAACGGGGGCAAATCTTCTTTCGAGTGCAGGGTCTTTTTCGATATATTTTCGATATTCATCTACTGTGGTTGCTCCGATAGCGCGAAGTTCTCCTCTCGCAAGCGGTGGTTTCAGCATATTAGCCGCATCGAGTGAACCCTGAACCGAACCAGCACCGATTATAGTGTGCATCTCGTCGATGAAAAGTATAATTTTCCCATTAGATTCTATAATCTCTTTTACAAAACTTTTCAATCTTTCCTCGAACTCACCTCGGAATTTTGTTCCTGCAACAAGTGTTCCCATATCGAGTTGGACGATTTTGCAATCTTGGAGAGACTCTGGGACATCGCCCGCCACGATTTTTTGTGCCAATCCCTCGACGATAGCGGTTTTACCCACACCTGGGTCGCCAAGTAACGCCGGATTATTCTTCGTTCTGCGGGAAAGTATCGTGATAACTCGTCTGATTTCTTCCTCTCTACCGATTATGGGGTCCAATTTGCCCTTTTTAGCCTGCTCGGTCAAATCTATTCCGTATCGTTCGAGTGCGGCAAATTTCGTCTCGGGATTTTGGTCGGTTACTCGATGATGCCCGCGGATAATTTTCAATGCTTTCAGTAATTTATCCTCAGTGATTCCCAATTCGGTCAGTATTTGTCTTGCATCATTATTGGGATTTTTCAACATCGCCAGAAGGATATGTTCGACGCTTGTGAAATCGTCCTTAAAGATTGTTTTCGAGATTTTCATCGCCTCCTGGAGTGTTTTCATAAACTCCCGAGATGGATGCACTTCATTTGGAATGATGCTTAATGTAGGGAAATGAGCGAGTGTGATTTTACATTTTTCGAGGACCTCCGATGGGTCCACAGCGACAGCACCTAAAATTTTTGGAGCGAGTCCACCTTTATCATCAGCCATAACATATAAAAGATGAACTGTGGATGCCTCCGAGTGCTTTCTGTTTTGGGCTTCTTCCAGAGCTCGCACTATTAAATTCTGTGATGATTCAGTAAATTTGTTTATATCCAGTTGCATAAATTTATCCTCCCGATAAAAATTTATTGCGTTCTTAAATTGATATACTATATTATTCTAAATTAAGTTTTAATACAAGTATTTTCGTATATTTATTTTAAACAAAATTAAGAAATCGTTTGACATCGTTGTTTCATAAAATATATTTCCCGAACGAAACTAAAAAATACGAAAGGAGTTGCATTATGGTTCATTATTTCAATAAGGGCGGATTTCTAATGTGGCCTTTGCTGTTCCTATTTATCATCGGTATTGTAATCGCGATTGTGAAACTCTGGCTTCTTTTTAGAGCAAAAATAAACAGTAAGAAATTTCTCGACAAGATTCTCAGTTTAATAAAAGATAAAGGAGTGGATTCTGCTATTGAGCTTTGCGAGAAAACTCGTGGTCCGATTGCGGCACTTTTCCATGCTGGACTTACCAGAGTGGACCGTGGATTGGAATATGTGAACAATTCAATCGAAAATGAAGCGGTTATCCAGATGGGGATTTTAGAAAAGGGAATGATATGGATTTCCACGATAATTTCGATTGCGCCTATGCTCGGTTTTTTGGGAACTGTTCAAGGGATGATTCTCGCATTCGACCAAATCGCCCGCTCTAATGATATTGTGCCTTCAGAGGTTGCTGGTGGTATTTCGGTTGCCTTGCTGACGACATTTTTCGGATTGGCTATCGCTATCCCACTACAGTTTTTCTATAACTGGTCGGTCGCGATTATAGATGGAATTGTTGTGGATATGGAGGATTCTGCTAATCAGTTAGTCGAAAATTTGATAGATATGGGAATTTTGAAGAAAGCGGAGCAATAAAATGGCATTGAAACTTCACGGGAAACAACATTTGGAAAAAGGCGGTGAAATTCCGACGGCATCGCTGGCAGATATCGTTTTTCTCCTGTTGATATTTTTTCTGGTGACTACCTCTATGAATCCCGATAAAGGTCTCGGGTTGACATTACCGCCTCCGGGAGAAGCGGTCAAACTCACTAAGGAAGATGTTCTTTCCGTATATGTCAATGCGGAGGGGGAAATACTTATTGGCGAAGAGATTATAACACCCGACCAAATTAGGGATAGGGTTGAAAAGCGTCTGCGTGAGAATCCGAAACTTGTGGTGTCGCTCGTAACCGATGCTAAAGCAGATTATAATTCGATGATAACTGCCCTCGATGAAATAAAGCTCGCTTTCAGAGATTTGAAGAAGCAGAATCCGAAGTTCAAGGAGAGAATTTCCCTTGCGACACCTGTTTTTTAGCATTTGAAACTTGATTTTGTAGATTAACTATTATATTATTTAAGAGGGAGAAAAATGAAAATCGAATCTAAAAATAAAGGTTCGGCAAAGATACCGACGGCTTCGATTGCCGATATCGTATTCCTTCTGCTGATTTTCTTTATGACAGTAACGGTTTTCAGACAATATCAGGGACTTAAAATAGAGCTACCTGCTGCTAAATCGACAAAAAAGATAGAGAAAAAAAGAATGATTACCCATATATGGATAGATGCCGAGAACCATCTGAATATAGATGATATGCCTATGACATTGGATAAGGTTGCTCCGTTGATGAGCAAGAAGATGCAAGAAGATCCTGCGACAATCGTTTCTGTGCGAGCGGATAAACGCTCGAAATATGGGATTGTCGCCAAACTTTTAGAAGAGTTGAAAAAAGCTAATGCGTTAAGGGTAAATTTTGCGACGCTCACCGAAGGAGGTGGGTCAAAGTGAAGTATTTAGACCCGAAAGCAGATTTGAGAAATTGGCTACCACTCGTAAATCGAAAGGCTACGATTGCAACATTGCTGGCTTTAATATTGATATTTCTGACTTTTACTCAGGTTCGGGTTAAACCATTGAAGGTCGAGGAATATCAAACTACGATAGAGGTCGAGCAAATTCCGGTAACGAAACAAGAAATTAAAAAGCAAGAGGCTCCGAGACCTAAGGCAGCTGAGGTTATCGAGGTAGATAAGAAGGAGGAAGCCGATACAGTTACGATAGCGAGCTCGGAGCTCGATGTTAATGAACCGCCGCCACCACCGCCCGCCGAAGTAGAGCAAATCCCTTATGTGAAGGTCGAGATTAAACCGCAGGTTATCAGTAAAGCCGCACCCGAGTATCCTGATATCGCTCGTCGTTCTGGTTTAGAAGGGGCTGTCATCGTCGAATTTGTTGTGGATACCACAGGAGATGTTCTCCCAGGAAGTGTGCGAGTAATTCAGGCAAAACCAGAAGGTATTTTTGAAGACGCAGCAATAAAAGCGATATACAAATGGAAATTTACTCCCGGTCAGCAAAGAGATAGAAAAGTTCGTGTCAAGTGGCAGCAGCCGATTATCTTCAGATTTAAGTAATTAAAAATCTCGAGTTACTTTTCAGATTTGTATTTGTAAATGAGGGACGAGAAATATCTCAATGCAGAACAAATCCTATGTCTTTCTGCAAGTATGCTCCGCGACGAAAAGAAATTATTGAGAATATACTCCATTACAAATTTTATATAAGTTTTCCGCGAAATAAACAAAATGGTATCACTTCGAGGAACGAAGCGACGAGAAATCTTCTGAATAACAACGATTTAAGATTTCTCGCTTGTGCTTGAAATGACAAATTCTCCATTTTGCAGGATTCATAATTTTACATAAGACGATATTTAACTACATTTAGAATAACCACATACGGGGCAAGTGGCACAACCCTCGGCGACATACATTGTAGAGCCGCATTCTGGACAAAGCACATAAGCCCCCTTTTTGTTCCCATCATCTTGAGCGGTTTGGACGAGTGAAGATTCTGAATTAGATGGTTCTTCTGGGAAAAGTTGTTGCTGTTTCTGTTCGTGATATTTTAATCCTCTCTCGAGTGCCTTTGCGATACCATCGGAGCAGGACAAAATCATCTCGCCTTTATCCCAGATGGGATTTGGGCAACGGATACCTTTGAGCTGGGCTATAATTTCTTTCGGAGGAATTCCCGACCTGAGTGCGAGAGATATTATCCTCGATAGCGCCTCTGATTGGCTCGCTGTGCATCCACCTGTTTTCCCGAGATGAGCGAACAACTCGAACGGTCCGTATTCATCCTCGTTGACTGTGACATAGAGATTTCCACAACCCGTAGATATTTTAAATGTCATTCCATACATAGTGGTCGGGCGATTTCTCGGTTTCCGCTCGATGCGAGCTATATCGCTATTTTTTTCTTCAGATGTGCCAGCTGTGAGAACTTGACCAGAACGACAACCATCGCGATAGACAGTCACACCTTTGCAACCGAGTTTATAAGCGAGTATATAGCCTTCGCGTATATCATCTTTCGTCGCGTTGTTCGGGTAGTTTATTGTCTTCGAGACGGCGTTGTCTGTGAATTTTTGGAAAGCAGCCTGAATTTTTATGTGCCATTCGGGCGGAACATCGTGTGCAACTGTGTAGACCTTTTTCATATCTTCGGGTAGTTCTTCCATATGTGCGATTGTCCCCGTTTCGAGAATTTTTTCCACGATTTCATCGGAGTATAGCCCACGCTCTTTCAACTCGTCCATAAAGACTCGATTGACATCGACGAGCCTTTCACCGGAGAGAACATTTCTGGCGAATGCCAGAGCGAAAAGCGGTTCGATACCCGATGAAGTTCCCGCTATAATCGAAATCGTCCCTGTTGGAGCGATGGTTGTAACCGTAGCGTTCCTCCTATATACGCGATGTTTCGGATTATCATATATCGAACCCTCGAAGTTTGGAAATACACCTCGCTTTTCGGCAAGTGACACCGATGCTTTTTCACCCTCGCTTTGGATAAAAGACATAACCTTCTCGGCTATCTCCACGGCTTTATCAGAGCAGTATGGAATTCGTAGTTTGAAAAGCATTTCGGCAAAGCCCATAACTCCGAGTCCGATTTTTCTGTTCCCTTTGGTCATCTCTTCGATTTCTCGCAGGGGATATTTATTCACATCTATTACATTATCGAGGAAATGAACCGCTTTGTTAGTGGTTTCGGCTAACCTGTCCCATTCGATTTTGCCATCATCGACGAAATTAGAAAGATTTATTGAACCGAGATTGCAAGACTCGTATGGAAGTAAAGGTTGTTCGCCGCAGGGGTTGGTGCTTTCGATTTCGCCCACATTTGGGGTAGGATTGTCTCGGTTGATTCTATCGAGAAATATGATACCGGGTTCGCCCGATTCCCATGCGCTTTCGACTATGAGGTCGAATACTTCTCTCGCTCGCAATTTGCCGACAGGTTCACCAGTTCTCGGGTTCACGAGTTCGTATTCGCTATCCTGTTCGACAGCGGTCATAAATTTTTCTGTCAGCGCGACCGAAATATTGAAATTGGTCAATACGGACAGGTCTCTTTTGCATTTGATGAACTCGATTATATCGGGGTGGTCCACACGGAGAATCCCCATATTGGCACCTCTTCTCGTTCCGCCCTGTTTTATAGCTTCTGTTGCGGCATCGAACACTTTCATAAACGGCACAGGTCCCGATGAGACCCCAGCGGTGGTGCGGACAACATCGTTTTTAGGTCTCAGGTGTGAGAACGAAAAACCTGTTCCCCCGCCAGATTTATGAATCAAGGCGGTGTGCTTAATCGTTTCGAAAATCGAACTTATAGAATCGCCGATTGGTAGCACGAAGCAGGCGGAAAGTTGTCCGAGGCTTCTTCCCGCGTTCATAAGCGTCGGTGAATTCGGAATAAAGTCGCGGTCTATCATCATCTCGTAGAATGTCCCCGCCAGTTTTTCCACATCGGAATTCGGGTCATAAATCTTATCCGCTTCAGCGATTGCAAACGCAACTCTTTTGAACATATCCTCGGGTGTTTCGACAACATTTCCATTTTCATCTTTCATCAAGTATCTTTTCTCGAGCACTATTTTAGCCGATGGAGTTAAATCGATGCGTTTATCGAAAACATTGGAAAATTTTTCGGGGATAAAATTCCTAATTTCGCTCGCGCCTGTTGCAGCAACACTAACCTCACTTTTCTCCTCCATTTCGAACCTCCAATTTCAGAAAATTTTGGTAAGAACTTAGCCGCCTCAAAAGATAGATGATGAATATCGTATGTCAAGAGAAAAAACCACAATATATAGTGTTATTAATGGCTATTACTCACAACTTATTGAATTTCAATGAAATTTAAAAATAAAAAAATTTCCCGTTGTCCATATTATATTGGATGTTATGATATTAAAACTTGACATAAGTAGATGAAGTAGTATCGTTCTAAAAACATTTAAAGAGTTCTTCGGAATAGGCGATTTTCAAGTTCTTTGGGATGCGTTTTTATTGGTTCCCCTCCCGAAGGGAAAGGGAAACAATGCAACCCACGACTTCGGTCGTGGGAAAAGGAACTCTCAAAAAATGGTGACAAAACTAATTATTATTCAGTAACTTAGAAATTTCGCAAAA
>CAYRNI010000003.1:37223-42063 GCA_964425665.1 uncultured bacterium | reverse complement strand
AATTTTTAATAATTTATACTTGAAAAATGCATTTTATTTTATATAATAATTATGATAATATAGAAAAGGATGTCCAATGCCATTGAGATATTTTGAGCTTTCCATCCCTCGAAAAATTATCGTTTTCGTTTTTTTAATCGCATTCGGTATTTCTTGGGGGAATATACTTATTGCCAGCAACGGACAAAAGGTCGAAATTTCATTTACTTCCTATGAACTCGAAAACCCACTCGGCTGCGTTTATATCGGAAACGATTACCTCGCAAAAATTCCGCCCGAATCGATTCCGCAAGGTAGTTTTGAAATAGATGCAAGCAGATTATCACAGTTGCTATCACAGTCGAGGCAAGATATAAAAATTTCCGTTTTCATTCAGGGATTTGCGGATGGCGAAACTCTCGAATATTGTGAAGCGAATATCTATTCTTGCACTTTTAATAACGGCAAAATCGAATTTACCGATGGAGGCAAAAGTTTTGTTCCAGACGATTTGAAAAATTTTGTATTCGGAAAATTCGATTTCCTTCGCGAGATACGAGATAAAATTCGTGCCCAAAATGCCCACTGGATAGCGGATTTAAACCCCGTATTTATGCTCCCCGAAGATGAATTTCGAGCGCTTCTCGGTGCGAGACCATCCGAATTGCGAAACGAGAATAACAATGAAAGCAACAACACGAGCAAAAGTTCGGCATCCCTTTTGACATCTTTGGATTGGCGAAATGTTGGTGGTCAAAATTATGTAACTCCAATACGGGACCAGGGAGGCTGCGGTTCCTGTTGGGCATTTTCTGTGAATGGCACGGCAGAGTCTCAGTTTCTCGTCGGTCTCGACAAACCATACTTACGCACATCGATAGATTTGTCCGAGCAGCATCAAGTTTCCTGCGATGCTGCCAATTGGGGTTGTGATGGTGGATATACAGACGCTGCAAGCGACTTTATCCGCGATACAGGAAATCCTGATGAATCTTGTTTTCCTTATACATCGGGGTCATCTGGCACGGAGCCACCTTGCAGCGATAGATGTTCCGATTGGGCATCGCGAGTGAAAAAGATATGCGGATGGAGCTGGGTAAATTCCGGCGAAAGCGTCGACCCCAACAACCTGAAAAATGGTGTCCAAAATGCTCCGCTCTCTGTGTGTATGCGAGTTTGTAGCGATTTCTCATCGTATTCAGGCGGAACTTATGTAAATACTTGCGGTTCATCCGGATGGGAGGGCTGGCACGCTATTATTCTTGTCGGATATAACGATGCCTCGAACTACTGGATTATGAAAAATAGCTGGAATACTTGGTGGGGCGATGAAGGATTTTGCTATATGGATTATTCCGAGTCCAACTATAGCGAGTCCCGTTTTGGCTCCTATGCTCTTCTGCATCAATACCATCTCGATGCCGATTTTTCTTTCTCTCCGACAGACCCTCTCGTAGGGGAAACTGTTAATTTCACAGATAACACTACGCACTGTCTTTCGCTCGTTAGTTGGTCGTGGAATTTCGGCGATGGAGCGGGTTCATCCACACTGCAAAATCCGAGTTATGTATATTCATCTGCTGGAACATATGTGGTTCGACTAATCGCCTGCGATGGCAATTTCTGCGATACATTCACGCAGAACATTACCGTTTCCCAAAATGAACCGAATTTGAAATTTTACTCATACAGCATAAACGATGCCGGCGGAGGCGATGGCGATGGCTACCCCGAGCGAGGCGAAACGGTTATGATGCCGATTACTCTCAACAACACCGGTGGCGATGCTATAAATGTTTCGGCGACACTTTCCGAAAGCGACCCCTATGTGACTTTAACCGATAACAGTGCGACCTGGCCCGATATTCCCTATGGTGAAAATCGTCAATCGAACTACAATCATTTCAGTTTTTCGGTGGCTGATGCCGATGTGACCTGTGGTCATACGGTCTCATTCATATTGAATTGGAGCTGCGAAAGCGGAACATATTCCGGTGTCGATACTTTCAATATAACGCTGGGCTGTCCTGCTCCCGTTCTCGAATACCAGAGTTATACAATCGATGATGCCTCGGGCGGCGACGGCGATGGCTACCCAGAGCGAGGTGAAACTGTATCTATGCCCGTTACTCTGCACCATATAGGCGGTGCGAATGCTCAACATATCACGGCGACACTTAACACGACAGACCCCTATGTTTCGATTACTGACCATACCGCTACCTGGCCCGATATCGCGGTCGGCTCGTCGGAGCAATCTGCCCCCGACCATTGTGATTTCTCCGTTTCGCCATCTACTCCAAATGGACATATCGCTACATTCATTATAGATTGGACTTGCTACTGCGGTTCGGGAACGGATACATTCGATGTAACGCTCGGCGGACCGGCACCACAATTAGTGTATACGGCGCCGGTATCCATTTTGGATAGTGCTGGTGGCGATGGCGATGGTTACCCAGAGGCAGGCGAAACTTTTATGATGGCTGTTCCTCTGCGAAACGAAGGAAATGATGTCGCATCATCGGTTTCGGGAACAATCACGACAACGGATTCGTATATTATTTTAATCCATAGTTCGGCTACTTGGCCCAATATCGCAATCGGCGATACTCAGCAAACAAATCCCAATCATTTCACGATAAAAGCGGATGATACGACCCCCTGCGGGCATATCGTCACATTCCAACTCATAGATACTGCAAACGGCGACATTGTGGATACAAATTATATCGATTTGACAATCGGTAGTCCAGAACCTATTATCTCATACTATTCTCAAAGAATTATCGGCGATGATGATGGCGATGGTTATCCCGAGCAGGGCGAAACATTCCAACTTGCTGTGAGCCTTCAAAACAGCGCATCGTTTAATGCTCAGGACTTTTCTGCGACTATTTCAACAAGCGACCCGTATATTTCGGTTATCGACGACAGCGCCGATTGGAGCGATATCCCTGCATCCGAGCATACCGAATGCAATTCACCATATTACACTATTTCGGCGCTGGCTGGCACGCCTTATCTTCATAGTGCGGACATATATTTGCACTGGACATCGTATTGCGGTTCTGGGGACGATACATTTCAGTTGGTAATCGGCGACCCGACGGATAATGCACCATTGCCGCCGGAATTGGTGCGACCATTCCCGTTCGAGCGAATAGGCAATGGCTCGTTATCCATAGAACCTCGACTCGAATGGAACATTCCGAACGATAGCGATGATGACTTGCTTCATTTCATTGTTCGCTTCGGCACTAACTACGATATGAGCGGTGCTACCGAAATCAATAGTTTTACTAATCCTACTGGATTCAACTCTGTGCCGCCTGTTCCTGCGGGAAGTGGTATGGAAACCTACTATGTAAATTCTCAGGGCGAGGGAGAATTGAATCAATCCACTACATACTGGTGGGATGTATCCGCTTACGATGGCAATCGATGGAGCGAATATTCGGGAAACCGCTCCTTCACAATCGACACGACATCGATTCTATCGGATTGGTTTCAAACGACAACCGCACAGTTCGAACAGGACAGTTCGACAGGCGTTACTATATCGGATGACAAAGTATCGCTTATAGGAACGACATATTTTATAGACGATGATTTCGAATCGTATAGCAGTTATTCGGAATTTGCGAGCGAATGGAATGCCTATGGCTCTCAACTTTTCTGGCAGGATACGATTTCTCATTCACCCGATTTTGCAATACATTATTATGATACCTCGGCATCTACGAATTCATATTTTTATCATACCTTTACCCCACTAACAGATGGATTCATATCTTGCTGGTCGATGACAGAGACGACATCCGACGAATGCGAAATTCTGCGGTTTTACAGCGATGGCGGAAGCACTCGTCGGGGGCAGCTATACTATCGAGAGGGATATATTGCATACTGGGATGGCACGACCCGACACAATCTTGTGGCAATTGACCCGGGCATCTGGCATCACTATCGGGTAGATTTCGATTGTTCGGCGGGCGAAGTGCATATAGTTATAGATAGTGTGGATACTTTTGGTCCATATCCGTTTATCGGTGGCACGCCATCGAGTCTCGATATGGTGGTTACGGGTTCGGCATCGTATACGGGATACACCTGCAACTCGTATTTCGACGACTATCAGGTAGGACAATCCAGCGGTATAAATGAGGGGATATTGGTTTCGACACCTATCGTGTTCTCGTGGAACTCCGACGCTGTGCAATGGGATAAAGTAATATGGACACAAAATTCGGGCGATTCGATAATCGTTGTTGCGGATGAGATGAGTTCTGGCAGTTGGATTCCATTCGATTCGGCGGTTGCAGTTGTGCCATCGACCGCTGGGACATTGGATATCTCATCCCTCGCGGATTTCGATACGATAAGACTGCGTGCGAAATTCTACGCCGAAAGTTCCACATCACCAGAACTTTACGACTGGGCTATCAAATGGTCGCCTGCAACGGTCGGTTTTCAAATGCTGACACTCGACAGCACGATTTACACATCTCTAATCACCGATACACTCGAGCCGGGCGATACTTTCTGGTGCGATTCAGCAAATGGTATATGGATTTTAAACGAAAGCAATATACCGACAAAAATTTTGGCAAATGCTTTCGACGACACAACTTATCTGCCATCGGACACTTTGATATGGGCTATCGCCAACAATCCTGGGTGCGATACCTGCGCAACTGGTATAGCGATATATTCGACACCGAGGAATCCAAATATTTCAGATGTTCATTGGCTTTCTGAAATTTCCGATGTAATCGAGTCGAATGTGCCAGCGGGAGAGAATAGATATCAGTATATTTTCTTCGTCGCCCCAACAGATACGATAATTTACGGCGAGCCA
>CAYRNI010000003.1:25354-37123 GCA_964425665.1 uncultured bacterium | reverse complement strand
TACTCTTTGCGATATATTGGAATCGCAAGCCCGCATCGAGAAAAAGTTGGGGGAATAAATAAATTATTGCATCGTCAGGGCTAAAATGCTTTTGGCTGTGTGCAATCTATTTTCCGCTTCATCGTAGATAATGGAGTTTGGGCTATCGATGACCTCGTCGGTGACTTCTTTTCCGCGGTCCGCTGGAAGTGCGTGCATTATTTTTGCATCCGATTTCGCCAGCGCAAATTTTTTCGCATCGAGTATCCAATCGCGATGTTTTTCCAGATTATTTTTCATCTCCGAATAGAAATCCTCGTTATCGACGAAATCATCGAAGTAGGCGAAACCGCCCCAATTTTTGGGTATGATAATATCGGCGCCCTCGATTGCATCCTCCATACTATCTGTTAATGTCAATTTACCACCGTTTTTCTGTGCGTTCCGTTTTGCCCGCTCCACAATATCTTTCTGAAGCGGAAATTCCTTCGGATGAGCGATTACCACATCCATTCCGAAGCGCGGGAACAGAAGTGCCTGCGATTGCGGAACTGAAAGCGGTTTTGCGTGGCTCGTCGCATAAGCCCAACTGATGGCAACTTTCAAACCGCTCAAATTCGCTCCGTAATACTCCCGAATCGTCATCAAATCGGCTATCGCCTGCAATGGATGGTAAATATCATCCTGCATCGAAATAACGGGAATATCGGAATTTTTTGCAATATCGTTCAGATATTTGTTGCCGATTCCATAGAAACAGTTTCGGATAGCGATACCTTCGCCCATTCGCGAAAGGACCTTCGCGGTATCCCTCGGCGATTCGCCGTGAGAGATTTGCATTTTGTCGGCGGTCAAATCGTGAGCGTGACCGCCGAGTTGGGTCATAGCCGCCTCCATCGAATTTCTCGTTCGAGTGGATTGCTCGAAAAATATCATAAAAAGCGTCTTATTGACGAGGTAGTTCGTTATTTGTCCCGCATACCGCAGACGCTTCAATTCGCCAGATAGTTCGAGAACTGTCTCTATTTCCTGTTTCGTCCAATTATCGAAAGTAATCAGATGTTTCCCACGGAATTTCGCGTTCATAGGAACCTCCTGAAATTTTTTCCAAAAATATGCACTAAAAAAATTATTTCAACCATTTTATTTTTTATCTCCCTTCGGGTGTGCTTTTCGATAGATTTCTCGAAGATGCTCGATTGTCGTGTGCGTATATACTTGCGTCGTCGCGATGGATTCGTGCCCCAACAGTTCCTTGATTGCCATCAGGTCGGCGCCCCTTTCGAGAAGGTGCGTAGCGAATGTATGCCGCAATATGTGAGGACTACTTTTCCCATCGGTTACCTGCCGAAGATACTTTCTGACGATGAGATAAACTTCCTCCGACGATATTCTCGCGCCGCTGCGTGCTAAAAATAATGCCCTCTCGGTTCCAGATTTATCGAACAGCGGTCTCGCACGAGAGATGTATTCTTGCAGTGCTCTTTTCGCCGACTCGTTGAACGGAACGATTCGCTCCTTCGAGCCCTTACCGAAAACTTTGATTCGCATCTGCGGGAAATCGATATCGTCGAGATTAAGCCCCACGAGTTCGCTCCTGCGGATACCCGTAGCATATAGAAGTTCCATTATCGCCTTGTCGCGAAGACCGAGTGGTTTCGATGTGTCTGGAAGTTCCATCGCTCTATTCGCCTGAGCAAAATCCAAAAACGACGGGAATTTTTTCGGCATTTTCGGAAGTTTTATGTGCTTGACGAAATTGACATCGATTGCGTTCCTGTTATACAAAAATTTGAAAAATGACCTGAGGACATCTATTTTCCTGTGAATCGTTCCCGTCTTATATCCCGCCTGCACCAGACCCGCTATATACGCCCGAAGAACGATGATGTCTATGTTTTTAGGGTCGGTCAGTCCATCGGGAAATTCGGTTTTGAGAAAATCGACGAACTGTTTCAAATCCACATCGTAATATCTCACTGTTCCTGCGGCAAAATTTCGTTCCTTGCCGATGTGCAGTAAAAATTCGGGTATGTAGCTTTCCAAATCCATCGAAATTTTTTGACTAAATTACTTTTACGATATAAATTAAATCGAAATTGTGCAAAAGCAAAATGAAAAGGAGGAATATTATGCATCTTTCGGACAAAGTAGCGATTGTCACCGGTTCTGGCAGAGGAATCGGTGCGGCGATAGCGAAAAAACTCGCATCACACGGGGCAAAAATCGCACTCGTAGATATAAATGAAAACGACCTTTCCGCTCGGAAAGACGAAATCATCTCCGATGGTGGTGCAGCCGAATTTTTCAAGTGTGATGTCTCCGACTGGGATGATGTCAAACAAACGGCGGATAAAATCGTAGAGAAATTCGGCAGAATAGATATACTCGTCAACAATGCGGGAATCACTCGCGACAATCTCATTATGAGAATGACGCCGGACGATTGGGACATAGTTCTTTCGGTAAATCTGAAAGGTGCATTTCTATTCACCAAGGCGGTTATCCGCCCGATGATGAAGAACCGATACGGGAAGATAGTGAATATCTCATCGGTTGTGGGTATATTTGGAAATGCGGCGCAGGCGAACTATTCCGCATCGAAAGCGGGGCTTATCGGCTTGACCAAAAGCACCGCAAAAGAACTCGCTTCGCGAGGAATCCGCTGTAATGCTGTCGCACCGGGATTTATCGAAACCGAGATGACAAAAAATCTTCCCGAGAAAGCGGTGGATGAATTTTTGCAGGCGACACCATTGAAATACCCAGGGAAACCCGAGGATGTGGCAGAACTCGTTATGTTCCTCTGCTCGCCGGAAAGCGACTATATCACCGGCGAGGTTATCCGTGTCGATGGCGGAATGGCGATATGATTCTATCCCCGAATAAATTGAGAACACTTATTCTTCGCCGTGTTGCCAAAACATCGGCGATTTTCGATATGTTCCCTAACGATGGTAAAGTCGTTATCGCGCTTTCCGGCGGTGCGGACAGTCTCGTTCTAATCGATATTCTTTTCGAGTTATCCAAACGATGGCGGAAAAATGTAGAATTTTTGCCCGTATTTGTCGATGCTGGCTTTTTCCCTGTCGATGATGATAAAGTCGATGCGATTAAACGATTTTGCGAAAATCGGAAGATGAAACTGCGGATTGTAGAGAAACATTCGATTGCAAAATCTGTGCAGTCGGACAACAATCCATTTCCGCCGTGTTTTGTCTGCTCGCGATTGCGAAGGAAAACCTTGCTCGAGGAATCGCAATCGCTCGGTGCAAAATTTATCGCGCTCGGACACCACAAAGATGACTTAATCGAAACTTTCCTTCTGAATATTCTATTCTCTCGCAGGATAAGTGCTATAATGCCGAAGCAGGAACTTTTCGGTGGATTGTTCTACATCATCCGCCCGATGATTCTCGTCGATGAGGATTATATCAAAAGATATGCGAAATTGCGAGCGTTCCCGATAATCGAGAAGAATTGTCCTTATGCGGGCGATACTCAAAGAGAATGGGTAAAAAATTTGCTCGCTCGAATGGAGTCCGAACGCCCTGGAATTAAGAAAAATATACTTCGCTCTTTGTTTCATCCGAAGACCGATTACCTTTGGGGCGAATTTGAAAATATAGCCGACAAATTATTAAAATGAACGATGATATTAAGAAAAAATCCGCTGTATTTTTTGCTATTGCTGTGAATATAATTCTCTTCATCGGTAAGTTAGTGGGTGGTATTCTCGGTGGAAGTTCGGCGTTGATTTCCGATTCATTAGATTCTCTAACCGATTTCATCGGGGATATTATAGTTCTCGGCGGAATATGGTTCGCTGGCAAGCCGCCGGATAAGAAACATCCTTATGGGCATTACAAAGCGGAATCGCTCGTCACGGCGATTGTCGGAATTATCATTATAGCGAGTGCAACGACTATGCTATACCGCTCATTGATTTCGCTTTACACCGGCGGTTTCGCTACTCCTCGAAGATGGACAGCATTCGTAGCGCTCGGTTCGATTGCAGGGTGTTTGATTACATACTTTTATCTTCATCGGGCATCGAAAAAATATTTCAGCAGTGCGCTGGAAGCTGGTGCTGCTCACAAATTCGCCGATGCCTTGACATCTCTTGCAGCGTTATTAGGGATTTTACTCTCGTCGTTTTTGAAGATTCGCTGGGGCGACCCGGCGGCATCGGCAATCGTCTCATTGTGGGTAATGAGAACAGGAATTAAGATAATTTCTCGCGGGGGACACGAACTATTGGATGGTGCCCCCGATGAAGATTTCGAACTAACTGTAAAACGAACTATCGCTTCGATTCCTGCTGTCGAAAAAATCCATTCACTTCAAATGCGAACAGCAGGCGGCAAGGTATTCGCTCATATAGACATCTCTGTGCCGTCGGAACTGTCCATAGCGGACGCTCACATAGTCGCTCACCGTGTCGGAGATGTTCTGATGACTAAATTTCCTCGCATCGCCGATGTAGTCGTTCATACAGAACCTTGTGATAACGATAGGAGAATCGAAGATGAAATTATATGGAAAGTGAGGAAAATTCTTGGGGAAGAAGATGAGATAAAAAATTTTCACGGTATCGATGCACTGGTTTCTGAAAACGGTTTCATAGTAGTGGCGGATATCGTTGTTGCTCCCGAAATGACGGTAAAAAATGCTCACAAAATCGCTCAGAGAATTCGGGATGAGATAATAAAAATCGAAAATATAGCCGATGCTATAATACACATAGATTACACTCGCGACGATTGAGGAGTATTTAGTCTTTTTCCACTGCGAAAATTTTATTGATTTGCACAGAATACAAAATGTTCTAAAATTTTTATCGAGAAAAATCTTGCACTCGCCGATTTTTTCCGTAAATTTAATTATGATAATAAAAATTACTGAATCGCTAAGAACAGAAGGAGGAAATGAGGGGATGCCCTAATGGGAGGAAAGTCCGGGCTTTCACGAGCCAGCACACCTCGTAACACGAGGGTCCCGCGAGGGAACGGAAAGTGCCACAGAAACTATACCGTCCCGAGTTATTGGGATAAGGGTGAAATGGAAGGAATGTAAGAGTTCCTTTCGCTCGCTGGAGACAGCGAGTCGTGGCAAACCCTGTGCGAAAGCAAGGTCGAATAGAGAATGGCTGGCTATGCTATATTCTCTGGTGGACCGCGAAGACCTTTAGGGTGACCTACAAGGCAAGATAAATATCCCCGGCTCGATGCTATCGATTGTTAAATAAATTATTAGATGTGGAATTAAATTCCGATTGAAAAGCAGACATCGAGCAACAGAACCCGGCTTATGATTTTCCTCCTTCGTTCAGCGATTCAGCCAGATGCCCGAAAGAGCAGGAGGTTGCCCTATGAAATGGGTATTGGCTGAGCGGAAAGAGCCAGCGCTTTCAAACGATGTAGCAAAAGAACTCGGTATCCCACCGGTTATATCGCAGATACTCGTAAATAGAGGTCTCAAAACGCCAGAGGAATTGAAATCCTTTTTCTATCCGTCTCTATCGGACCTCTCCGACCCATTTCTAATACCCGATATGGATAAAGCGGTAGAACGCATTCTCAAGGCACTACGGAACAAAGAAAGAATCGTCATCTTCGGCGATTACGATGTCGATGGTATCACATCGACCGCACTTTTGTATTATGTTCTCAATCGATTCGGTGCTGATGTAATCTGGTATTTGCCGGATAGATTGCTCGAGGGCTACGGTTTGTCCAAAAAGGGAATCGATGAGGCACTGGATAAAGGTGCTACACTTTTGGTCTCTGTCGATTGCGGTATCACGGGTATCGAGAGTGTAGAATACGCTCGCTCCAAGGGAATGGATTGCGTGATAACCGACCACCACGAGCCGGGAGATGAAATACCCGATGCTTATGCTATCGTGGACCCAAAATTGGGCGATGATGAAACTCCATTCCGCGAACTTGCCGGTGTTGGAGTGGCGTATAAATTAGCAGATGCTCTATACGATGCTCTCGGCGAGGACAAAACATATTTACACAAGCACCTCGATTTAGTAGGTCTGGGGACGATTGCAGATATCGTTCCGCTGACAAAGGAAAATAGAATACTCGCTCGTTTTGGCTTGAGAACACTCGAAAGTTCATCCAAACCTGGGATTAAGGCATTATTGCAAGTTGCAGGACTCTGGGGGAATGAACTGTCCAGTTGGCATGTTGTTTTCGTTTTAGCTCCTCGCCTGAATGCTGTCGGTCGTATCGGCGACCCCACGCTCGCATTCAATTTGCTTACATCCCATTCGCACAGCGAGGCACTCGAAATCGCCAAGCAATTGGAAAATGAAAATAAACACCGCAAAGAGTTGGACGAACGCATATTCGCCGAGGCACTGGAACTCGCGGAGCGCACGGTGAAACCTACCGACCGAGCAATCGTTCTTTCGAGCGACAGTTGGCATCTCGGTGTAATCGGTATCGTCGCATCCCGTCTGGTTGAGAAATACTATCGCCCTGTGGTTCTAATTTCAACAGTCGATGGTGTAGGGAAAGGTTCGGCGAGGTCTATTCCGGGATTTCACCTGCTGAATGCTATACGCCACACAGGACATCTTCTATCGAAATTCGGTGGACATAAATACGCAGCGGGTCTTTGTATCGAACCCGACAAAATAGATGAGTTCAAGGAAGAGTTTTTGAAATATGCCTCAGAGAATTTAACAGAGGCAGATTTGGTTCCACAGTTACCGATAGATGCGAGGATATCGCCGGAGGAAATCGACCTCAATCTTATAAAATGGTTGGAGCTTTTCACCCCATTCGGTCCTGAAAATATGCGTCCCGTATTCCTAATCGAAAACGCAGAAATTGTCGGTCAACCGCGTATCGTAGGAGCAAATCACCTTCGTTTTAAAATCAGAAATTCCTCGCGGACAATCGACACAATCGGTTTCGGTTTCGGCGACTATAAGGACAAGATAACTATGCATACTCGCCCTGTAAATCTCGCGGTAGTTATTGAAAAAAACACATACTTCGGCGACCCAGATGTCCAATTGAGAATCAAAGATATTAAACTCGGAAACTGGCGACTTATGCTTGAATGATGTTATTAGATATAGATTTGTTAAAACACAATTTGAGCAAAAATGAAGCAGGCACAAATAATAGCGGAACTCGAACGGCTCGCAGAGAAATTGGGCATTATTATCAGATACGAGCGGATGGGAACACTTTCTGGCGGATTGTGCAGAATCGGCGATAAAAATTATCTCTTCATAAACAAATCTCTGACACCGAAATCGAAAATCGAACTTATCGCATCAGAAATCAGTTCACTCGATTGGGATAGTCATTTCGTTAGACCCGAGGTGCGTCGAATTCTCGAATAGAACTCGAATTTTATCAGGATGGTATTTATGCGAAGTTTCCTGTATTTACTCGGCGGATTCGTGCTATTTTCTATAGCGGCGACTTTTTTTCTACTGCCCGAGCATAATAAAAACTCTGAGAAAAATACCGACGAGGGTGTCAAATTTTCATTCGATATAACTCCAAAATCCGCGACACCGAACGATACTTTCTGGTTCGTGCTGTCCATTGTTAATCATAGCAATGATACAGCAAAGTTTCTATTGCCGACACCACTCCCAGCAAGATTTACTGTATATCGAAACGGACGACCCATATGGAACTCCGACTACGGAATGATGTTCATCCAGATGATTACACCTTTTAAGGTTGCCCCCGGTGATTCGATTCCGCTAAAATCGTTCTGGCTTGGCAAAGACAATTCCGCAAAACTCCAACCGCTAGGGAAATACATAGTCGAAGCCTGTTTCCTCGGAAACAAAAAGTGTTTCAAAGATTCGTTGTGGCTGGTGGATTGAAAAGTTGGATTTTCGAGGGAAATTCCCAAAAAACTCCCTCCGCTGAAAAATCGCCATATTTAGTCAGAGAAGATAATCGATGGAATATTGTCGGCAGGACGATACAGATAACGCAATATCATAGCGATATTTTTCCTCAGGTCCTTCCGCTGAGATATTAAATCTACGAATCCGTGTTCCTGAAAAAATTCGGAGCTTTGGAAACCTGGCGGAAGTTCCTGCCCGATTGTCTGCTGGATTACTCTCGGACCCGCGAAGCCGAGCAGCGCTTTCGGTTCGGCGATAATTATGTCGCCGAGGGAAGCATAACTTGCCATCACTCCCGCAGTAGTCGGATTAGTCAAAATAGATATGTATGGGATTTTCGCATCGTCGAGTTTTGCCAAAAGCGCACTTGTTTTAGCCATTTGCATAAGGGACAGGATACCCTCCTGCATTCTCGCGCCGCCCGATGCCGAAAGTATCACCAACGGAATTCCCATTTCGAGCGAGCGCTCGATTGCTCTCGCTATTCTTTCGCCAACAACCGAACCCATACTACCACCGATAAAGCGAAAATCCATCACTCCGAAACTAACATCGATATTGTCTATTTTACCGATACCCACACGAACAGCCTCGCTCAATCCCGATTTCTTCTTGGCTGCTTCCAGTCTATCGGAATATTTTTTCCTGTCCTTGAATTTCAGCGGGTCTTTCGGCAAGATATTTTCATCCATTAGTTCCAATGTGCCATCATCGAGTAGTATTTTTATATAGTAATCGCTCGTTACTTTGAAATGAAAGCCACAATGAGAGCAGGTCCAATACGAGCGGTCGAGCTGCTTTTTGTAGATAATCTCACCGCAGGCATCACACTTTATCCAAAGCCCATCGGGGACTTCACGCTGGACATCGCTTCGGATTCCTCTATTTTTCTTCTTGAACCAAAGCATAATTGGAAAATATCTCATAAATCATTTATGTCAAGACAAAATACATATCTCAACAAAGGGTTTGACATCCGCAATTTAATTGTAGATATTAGTGCAAATCGAAAAGATTGGAGAGAAATGAAACGAACTCATACTTGCGGGGAACTCGGTAAAAAGAATGTTGGCGAGCAGGTCGAACTCGCTGGCTGGGTGCATCATATAAGAAATTTCGGCGGAGTGTTGTTCATCGTGCTTCGGGATAGATATGGTAAAACACAAATCACATTTCGACCCGAAAATAACGAATTGTTCCAGCAGGCGAACACTCTTCACAATCAGGATGTCATCGGAGTAAGTGGCACGGTTGTTATGCGTCCCGAGGATGCTCGTAATCCCGATATGAAAACAGGTGATATCGAGGTAGTCGTCGAGAAACTGAAGATTTTTTCACGCTCCGAGGTTCCGCCTTTCCCAATCGAGGATGAAATCACGGCGACGGAGGAAACCAGATTACGATATCGCTATCTCGACCTCCGCAGACCACCGATGCAGAGAAATATCTACATCAGACACAAAGCGATGCAGGCGACGCGGGAATTTTTGAACGGCGAGGATTTTTGGGAAATCGAGCCGCCATATCTTGTCCGAAGCACTCCCGAGGGAGCGAGAGATTTTCTCGTGCCGAGCAGAAATTTTAAGGGCAGATTTTTCGCTCTCCCGCAATCGCCACAGATTTACAAGCAGACATTTATGGTGGCGGGTTTCGATAGATATTATTATCTGGTCAAATGTTTTCGCGACGAGGACCTTCGGGCAGACCGCCAGCCAGAATTCACTCAAATCGACCTCGAAATGTCGTTCGTCGAACCCGACGATGTTATGTCGCTCGCCGAGCGATTGACCGCACACATTTTCATTCAAACGAAGGGCTATGTGATAGATACTCCACTTCTGCGGATGCCCTACGATGAAGCGATGCTCGTCTACGGCTCGGACAAGCCCGATTTGCGAATACCACAGAAAATCTACGATATATCGGATATTGCGAAAGATTGCGGTTTCGGTATTTTCGAGAAGACCATCGCTAATGGCGGAGTGGTTCGAGTTCTCTCGATGCCGGGTGCTGCGGAATTTTCCCGCAAGAAAATCGACGAGTTGACAAAAATCGCACAGGAATGGGGTGCGAAAGGTCTCGCAACGGCAAAATTCACCGATGAAGGTTTCGAGGGAGGAGTTTCTAAATTTTTCAGCGATTCATTTAAAGAAAAATTGCGGGAAAAACTCGGCGATGAACTCTCACCTGGTTCTATGCTGTTTTTCGGTGCAGATACCCCTGAAATCGTGGCGAAGGTTCTCGGTGGAATGAGAACTATGCTCGCCGATGAACTCGGCTTGGTGGATAAATCCTCTCATCGAGCCTTGTGGGTGGTGAATTTTCCACTATTCGAGGAAAATGAGGATTCTCCAACTGGGATAACACCTGCACATCATCCGTTCACTTCGCCTGTGGAGGAGGATATTCCGATGCTCGATACCGACCCGAAACTCGTTCGGGCAAATGCTTACGACCTCGTGCTCGATGGCTACGAGATTGCAGGCGGTTCGGTTCGTATTCACGACCCGGAACTTCAGAGAAAAATATTCAACCTAATCGGCATCGGACCCGAGGATGCTGAGAAAAAATTCGGTTTTTTACTCGAAGCGTTCAAATATGGTGTTCCTCCGCACGGCGGTATCGCTTTCGGCTTCGACAGACTCGTGATGATATTGGCTGGTGCCGATTCGATTCGAGATGTCATCGCGTATCCGAAAACTACCGCTGCACAGTCGCTTATGGATGGCGCACCATCGGAAGTCGATGAGGCTCAACTCGAAGAACTCGGCTTAAAAATCATAGAAAAATACAGGAATAAAAATCTGCAATAATTTCTGTAAGATTATGAAAATGATGTTATTTTGAAAAGCACAGTGCGAAAAATTCTTTTGACTGGCAAGCAATCCCGATGAATCGGGGCGAGTTTTTTCAAAAAAAGCAGTAAAATTCTTGCCAAAAAAATATTTATAAATATTTTTCACATCAAAATAAAGAAGGAGTTGGAAATGGCTATTTATGTGGATGAAAATACAAAAGTTGTGGTTCAGGGAATAACGGGGAGAGATGGTTCTTTTCACACTAAGGCGATGCTCGACTACGGCACGAAAATCGTTGCTGGTGTGACTCCCGGCAAGGGCGGTCAAAAGGTAGAGGGCGTGCCTGTTTTCGATACGATGTTCGAAGCGGTGAATGAAACCGGTGCTAACACATCTATCATTTTTGTTCCGCCGAAATTTTCTATCGATGCTATATACGAGGCTGCTGAATCGGGAGTCGATTTGATTGTCGCTATTACCGAGGGAATCCCCGCTCTCGACGAATCGAGGATTTACGATTTCTTGAAGAAAAAGGGTGTTCGTATGATTGGACCGAATTGTCCGGGAATAATCTCGCCCGGAAAATCTAAGGTCGGCATACTTCCCGCACAGATTTTCAAGGAAGGTAATATCGGTGTGGTATCTCGCTCGGGAACATTAACTTATGAAATCGTCTACAATCTGACCAATGCGGGATTTGGACAATCCACCTGTATCGGTATAGGTGGCGACCCGATTATCGGCACGAATTTCATCGACACGCTTACGGCGTTCGAATCCGACCCGGAGACATCCGCAGTGGTTCTCATTGGTGAAATCGGTGGCACAGACGAGCAAGAAGCCGCAGAATTCATCCGAGATGATATGACTAAACCCGTTGTGGCATTCATCGCGGGGCAAACCGCTCCGAAAGGCAAGAGAATGGGGCACGCCGGCGCGATTATATCAGGTTCAGAGGGCACCGCCGCTGAAAAAATCGAAAAATTCGAACAATGCGGTGTCCCAGTGGCAAAAATACCATCGGAAATACCAAAATATTTGCAAAAAATATCTTGAATATGAAATTTTTCGTCCATTTCTAAATAAAATCATACA
>CAYRNI010000003.1:6328-25254 GCA_964425665.1 uncultured bacterium | reverse complement strand
GATTTCTCAGAGGGAGTTCGCAATTTCAGTATTCAGAACAGAACTATTTCACGAGAGTAACTCTGGATGTAGCGGTGCGACCATCGACTGTGAGTTTGATAAGATACACTCCGCTGCTCACATCCTTTGCATTCCAGTTTGTTGTGTAATGACCGCGTCCGAGTTTCCCCTGTTTCAGCGTGGCTATTCTATTTCCAGAGATGTCATACACGCCGAGATTAACCATTCCATCTGTCGGGATATCGAATGCGATACCGCACACGGAGTTGAATGGATTGGGGTTCACAGTGAGTGCGAATGCCGATGGCTTCACGGGGCTTTCATCGACCTGAGTATTTGTAATCGGCACCCAATCGAGAATTCCGCCGAGAAATCTATCAGCATAAGTCAGAGCGGTAATGTAAACCGATGTATAAACCCTCTTGTATGCATAGTGAACACCGACGATTTCAGAATCGGCATTAGCATAGAACACTGGCTGAGCCCCACCTATTGCTGTCAAAGCATCGACATAGTGGTCTGCTGTTGTTTGATATGCGTAATCGCTACTCCAAGCCGAACCCATATAGAAATCTGAATCCATCTTAATAAATTCCACATTTCCTGTGGTGGAATCCGCTCCGTCGGTCGCAGAGAAATAGAATCTATTGAGCAAATCTGTTCCTGCATAATCCTGAGCGAAATCCGGACCACTTATATAGACGAACCCATCTGCATCTATATAGTTCACGAGCATCGACTGCATATCATCGCTCATATTCTCATCCGAGGCATCTCCACGAATACCGAGAACTACAAATACAGCATCGTAATCGTCGAGATTATACCTGCCTGTCAAACTGATATCCTCGTCCTGGTCGGTCATCGTGACAGAGGACACTCCGATAGCAGACAATGTAGTTTGCATATCCTCGGCAAATCCTGAACCATTATCGAAATCGATGAGGAGAACTTCATTCGGGTCGGGTTCGACAGAGATTTCAACCTCACAATCCTCGCTCGCAGGCGACACCCCACCATCATCGTAGCCAGCAACTACATAATAGTCGTAAGTTTCGCCATCTACTACATCGTAATCGTCATACGATACATCCGTTGTGCTGTCGATGAGTGCATCGTCTCGATAAATATAATATTTTTCGATAGTCAACGATGTCGTCGGTGCTGTCCAACTTATTTCAGAATGCAAAGATTCATCCGCAGCGAATGGACGCTCCGTCGGAGCGAAATCACAAATCAAATCCTCCGGCGGATAATAATAAGGCAATGTTATAGCGATAGTGGTATCCATATTCGCCGTAATCGTCGTTTCGACCTCGGCGAAATATTCATTAGATACGGTAATCGTGTATTCGCCCCAGTCCATATTATCGAAACAGACGAGTCCACTCGGAGGAGTAATTTGCTCCGATGCTGGCGGCATTTGAACCAATGCCCCGCTGTTATCCGTTGCACCCTCGAGGGTGACATCCACACAAATCTGAATCGGTGCACCGGAAAGGTCGAAATCGAGCGTCATATCGTCATCTACGAGCAAAGTGGTATCCTCATCGGCATAGCCAGGATAACTCGCCGTAATCGTATGAATTCCATAATCCACATCTATTGAATAATATCCGCTGTCATCAGTGGTCGCTGCGGGTGTGCCATCGACTGAAATCGAAATCCCAGCGGTATCGACACCATCGAGCGAACCGAAACCACTAATTGTAAATGTCCCAGCGACAATGTTTATATTATATGTCATATCCGAGGAAACATCAACAGTATCGACATAATCAGGATACCCTGTGTATGAAGCAATCACTTCATAAGAACCAGCGGTCAGATGGACACAATATTCACCATCTACGCCAGAATACAGTTCGCTCGGTCCAAATACTATATGAACTCCGCCCTGAGCAACACCATCGACATAAGTAGTTCCACAAACATCGTATCCGAACGGAGTGAGTTCGAGGTCGAGATTGGCATCGGCACCAGAGATAGTTACACTCGTCGTCAGTGTGTCATAGCCATCCGCAGAGACTGTGACATCGTAAGTTCCATCGGGAAGACCGCAAATCTCATAAGAGCCATCGGAGACTGTGAAATCGGAAAGTCCACCGATAACAACCTGAGCATTCTCGATAGGAAGCGAGGTCAATTCGTCGGTGACTATACCATTCACGCAATATCTTGCCGTGGTATCGCACTCGGTAGAGTATTTGATATAAGCAATCTGCCCGCTGGACAAATCGAGTCTATTGACCTCATTCATAAATACATAATCGTCGTCGGAAGGCGGAGTAGCATAAGTTCCAGCAGCAATTTTGAGACACCACATCGAACTAACTGGAACATCGTCGACATTCCACTGAAGCCAGTTCGCAAGCGGTGTATGCGGCGGACCAGGGATAACTAACCTTATTTTCCAGATATCCATATTGCAATTGTTTCTTATATCGGTCGAAAATTCAGGGAACAAAGTATCGGTAGTATCGGGATTGATTGAAACAACATCGAAACCGATAGGTGGTGGAGCAGGAAAATCTAATCCAGCATCGAAACCATCGGTTGCAGTGCTATCCGTCCCGATTGTAACTGTGGCAAAATTCAAAGAATCGGCAGTAGAATCGTAAGCCGTAATGTTCATCGTGAAAGTCGGACCGCAGAAACCGCCCGTAATGAATGTATACGAAGTATCTAGCGTATGGGTAACTATATCTATATCGCTAACTCGGATATGAACCGTATAATCCTCGTTCAAATCTAAAAATCCCGGCGGGTCATAGCAGACACGATAGCCATTCGGCAAAATATCTGTCACCGAAAATCCATCGCTAACATCTATACTATTCAGCCAAACCTGTAATGTAGTTGTATCAACGCCTATATCATCGATTACATCGAAGCAAATACTTGTCGAAATCGGCACGCCAGTTTCACCAGCAGAAGGGTCGAGGTTCACGATAACAGGAGATGAACCAGTCTCGGTGCTAATCTCGGTCTTAAAATATATAAGTTCATCGCTGCCCACAGGATAGGAACTGAACAAACTCATATCATCCCAACTTACAGCACCACCTTCGATACCGTGCCCAACATAAAGTTTGAATTGATAAGAACCGAGGGAATCGGGTATAGCATCGGGATTCCAGGTGATATTGAAATCCCCTGTTCCGCCCTGAATATGAACAGGCCAAATCTCCGTTCCCTGATGCAACGGGCGAATATCTCTCGAAAGCATAGTATCCATCACAATCGGGTCATCGAGAGGGAAATATGCATAAAAACCAGGCATAGGCCAACGAATCTGGTCGTGACTATCGAAGCCCGTTAAAGCATCATCAGCCATACCAAATGTCAGATAAGATGGAACATCACCACGATTTATAGTAACATCGAACTGCCACGGAACGAGGTCCTCCGGAAGAGGAACATAGAAATCGACCGTGATAGTAGTGCAGTTCGGAGCGAAATCGCAAATCGTAATTTCGAGTGAGTGAGGCATACCTTGCGTCCAACCATCCGAAGGAAACGGCGGAATCACAACATTATATTCCTCATACATTCCAATTCTTGTGGTCTCTATTTCAGCGGTTCGGTCAGTATCGTCAACTAAAACCTGGAGCGTAGTAATATCGACGCCGAATTCCGCATCTCTAACATTAAATGAAATGGCATCCATAAAATTAACTGTATCCATAATAGAAACATCGAGAGGCATTCCCGCGTGAATCCACTGCTCGAAATAAGGCGGGAAGAAATCGAAATCGCCCTCCAATACTGTGGTAAAACACCAAGTAAATGTATCCATAACAGTTCCGATATTATCCTGACCGGTTACAAAAAGGCAAACCTGAGTAGTTCCAGGGAATGCCTCACCAGGATGCTCATAGACAAAATGATATCCGCCACCGCCGGCTATCGCAGTAAAAACTCCAAGACTTGTTAAATCAACAACCGAATCCAATGTGCTATTATGGAATGTTGCAGTCACAGTAACCGACGACAAATCGACACCAGAAACATCATCTACGATATTGAACAAAATCGAATCTGTTCGGCTGATACCCTCCGCACTATCGCTTGGATATATATTAGTAACCCAAGGTGGAAGATGGTCGACGCCACCTACCATAACAACATTGATTAAAACCTCATAACCTGGCGAAAAAGTAAATGAATCCACAGTCGACATATCTACCCAGGTAGGAGTATCTGTCGAACCTATTGGACGAGCCCCTATTTGCATAACTTCTGCGAGTGCTTTACCGCTCGTATCTGTCGTATCCTCAGCGAGAGGCAAATCCTCGATTACCCAAGATACGAGCCTATCGTAAGGAGAAGTATCACCAGACTCCCTAATAACCCAAGTAGCAGTGTATCCAACGCTGTCCACATCAGAACTTCTAATATCGGATGTAAGATATGGGTCCATTCCCACAGGAAAACCCTCTGTGCAGGGAGGAATCAAATAACAATAATAAGCACCAGGAACACCTGGAACAAGAGGAACATCGAGACCCGAATCGAAACAATCTGTTCCGCGATAGTCTACTCCAAGATATAGTGTCCTCGTGGCTGCCCTATCTCCCGAATGAATAACAACAGGATATGTCCAGTCCTGTGCAAAAACCCATCCAAAAACAAGCAGAAGAAGGGTTGTTATAATCGCGGTTCTTCTCATCATTTTCCCCCTTTTTTGTAATTTTTTGTTTTCATTTCAACGAATAAAATTGTCTAAAAAAAATTATCTATTCTAAAACTTTTATATGGGGTGGAACCTCTTGCGAGGTCCCACCCCAATATTGCGAGCATTTCCGCTTACTTGGAGAGTATCATTCTCTTAGTATCGCTGAAAGAGCCAGCTGTAATCTTGTAGAAATAAATTCCACTCGCAACAGTCGAGCCACCATCATCGGTTCCATTCCAGACGACACTTCGATAACCAGCGGTTTGCTCTTCGTTCACAAGTGTTCTAACCTTGTGTCCAGAGAGGTCGAATACCTCGATTTTAACATTCGATTTCTCAGGAAGCTGATAATTGATGACCGTCGCAGCATTGAACGGATTCGGGAAACTCTGACCGAGTTTATAGGCTGTCGGTATCGCTCTTCTCGCAACGATAACATCATAACTGCCCTGAGGAAGTGTCAGCTCCGAAACCTCTCTCAGATTGATGAGGTCCTCTTTATACTGAATATAGACATTATACTCAGCAGGGACATCGCTCAAATCTGCGTTCAATGTGATTTCGCCTCTCGAAACGAGCGTCCAGGTGATTTTATCCGATTCCGCACGATAATCATCGATATAGTATGCACCGATTCTCGCATCCATCTCATTCGGGAACGCAGGTGGAACGATTACATCGGCACCAGCATCGAAATTATCGGTTCCGCCATCGGCAACACCGAGTTCGAGAGTGCGTCTGAAATCACTGTGCACTGCGGACACATTCAACTTTGCTGCCCAGAGCGGCGATGCAAACCGTTTCTTGAGCGAGGTCACTGTTTTCGCTGTATCGACCCACAAAGAGCAAGCCTCATCGACGAAGACAAGATGACCCTTGCAGTGGTTAAGCGTCAATACTGGCTGATATTCGTGAGCATCGCAGTTGTATTCCAGAACATTATCGGTCAACAGAACTCCAGCTGGGTCGGTCGAAAGAGCAGTCACAGGAACATCTGTCCAAGGTGCACCGATAAGATTCCAGCCAGGGCAGAGATTACGCACAATGAAATCTGTCGAGGAAAGTGGAGTTCCTGAAACAACTATTGTCGTCTCTGTCGATGCGAACACCATATAGCCATATTCGAGGTCGAGTGTATCTGTAATATCGTATTGAATCAGATGAGTATCGCACATAGTGTATACAGGCTGTCCGAACACTGCACCTACTGTTGGGTCATCGGGAACGACGGACAGAGCGACATAGTTCCAACCGGGGCAGAGGTCCCAAGTGCAAGAGACCAATTCGGGCTGGACAGGAACCAAAGCACAAGCCTGGTTACCAGCGAGGTCTGTCGCACAGACGAGAACCGTATCCTGAGTGAATGTAGCGGGCTGCATCTCGACAGAACCATCATCGCCGACGGCAAAAGGTCCTGCGAGAAGTGTATCGCCTGTGGTATCATATACGGAAACGCGGACATAAGTTCCGCTGGTCGGGTCATAGTATCCGCCACCGAGTAGATTATCATCGATAGCATTCGTATCAGCCTCGAACGAACCAACTGTCACAGTGACCAGACTACCATCGATTGTCGGCGGGTCTGTATCGATGAGAACAAGTTTGCCCTCGGAACGAGAATGCTCTGCCTCATCGTAATCGAGGATATTACCAGCAGCATCGCGTCCCTTGATTAGTATCTTCGCGAGTCCGTTTCCTGCTGGGTCATCGGAAACTGTCCAGAGATAACTGTAATCGTTATTGTTGAAGTATGTCCAGCGGTCCACATCTGTGGAAAGAACATCATAACCGCCATCTGGCTGATACCAGAACGGATATGTATAGAAGTATGGGTCGAGTGTAGTATGCCACAATCTCGCTTCGAGAAGGTCGTTGGGGTCATCGGTATCATAGCCGTGATTAGGCATACCATCGATTGTCATTCTCAAGAAGTCCCAAGTTCTTGTATGAGCATACTCGTCGTAAGAGATATAACCCTCAGCAGTCGGTGCTTGGTCGAATATGGTCTGCAACCAAGTAACCTCGATAAGAACAGTATCCGCATTGGTCACCCAGATATGCTCCCCAGGAAGGCTATCATTGAAGCACCAATCCATTGTGGTATAAGCACCACCGGCATATCTAAGCAGGTCGACCTTATACTCTGGGTCGTAAGTATCGAGCAGAATATAGGTCGGGTTGAATGTGGAAACCGCAACCGTTGGCGAACCGACAGGATGCTCCCAAAGCGTCACACCGATTTCAACAGGACCATCATAACGATTATCTTGGTCATCGACCACCCAGTTATAGACGAAATAGCAGTGGTCTGCACCGAGACAATCCGTGATGCAAACTGTATCATCGATACCGAACGAAAGATGGAGAGCATGGTTAGAACCGCTGATATCTCCGCCATACTCATCTTGAATGTCCATCCAGATACTATCCATAAGGCTATCACCAGGATATACCTCGAAGATAACATACATAGAATCTCCCATATATCCACCCTGTTCGGTATAATCTCTAATGAACGGGTCGGTAGAGCCAGATGTATAATCTGGATTGTTGAATGTAGTAATCTGGAATCTGTGCATATAAGAACGAGAATCGACAATAGAACTATCCACCTCAACCCATGCGGGATAATCCGGATAGAGGTCTTCATCTGTCCAAGGATAGATGTCATCCGCTGCTGGCTGTGTCGGATAATTGCAAGATGTCCTCATAAGAGCATCCGTGAAATCATCTCCACGAGCAACAAACGACTCACGAGGAACGAGGAAATTATCCCTTGTGCAGCAGGTATTGTGCTGAACTATATTCGAACCAGTGACTGTTGTCACACCGGATTCGACCGTAATTTCATCAGTAACTCTCCATTCAACCGTGTAAATTCCAGGGACAAGAAGACCCGTGCAGTTCCAAGTGTATTCCAAAACGCTATCCGCAGAATTATACCAGATTGTATCAGGAGCAGGAACATCGCTAACTGGTAGATAACCACCAGTAACAGGAACTTCAAGACCTGTAAGCATATTAATCAGAACTATATTAACATAATCCACTTCCTGAATCATCGAACCGGTCAAATCGAACTTGATTTGGTCTGTGGTAACGGGGAATATAAGCGTATCTGTTCCAGGAGGAACATCGCCCATCGAATCGCTCAACCTAATTTCCGAACAGGTCAAGTCCTGATTGTTGATATAGAGATTATTATAATTATCCGATACATAAACATCGGGATAGAATCTCGAATATACTCTGAATTCGATACTCGCATATCTTGCTCCGAGACCAGCATCGGCAGCAATATCGAAAGTATCGCAAGGAATCCTCGCAAAGTAGTATCCCGAAGCAGCATCATACCATACATCAGGCGATGTGGAAACATCATCTATCGTATAGTGTTCTGCCAGAACCGCCGATGGGTCAGAGTCGGGGTCATAAGAAGACCACGCTGTATCGTGATAATAGACATAGAACACTACACTATCCGTGATTGTCGGGTCGAAATCGAAAGCGGTAATATCGTTGCAGAAATCGACTGGAACGAAAGCCGAATCGCACTCGAAATATCCGTCCTCATAACCGGTAACCGTATTCCTACCACCGCCATACGGTTCTTCCCAACTATCATTTTCAGAATCATCATAAGCCTCGGGTGAAGGCCAACCCATCGTCGGTGGATGATACTGTGTCTCGATTCTGAACGGATATACATGGTCGACCATATAATTTCCGGCATTATCATCGAACCCTTGGACACGCAGTTTCGCTACTCCATCCATAAGATTATTGCCAGCGATAACCATATAACCAATCCACTCACGGTCCGTATTCCAACCGGGCTCGATATCGGATAGGCTTACATCGGGATGGTCAAACAAAACGCCACCATCCGAAGGAACAGAACGATACACAGGTCCACCATCGACGAGTCTATAATCTGCATACAACTGCGAAAGCGGATAAAATCCTGCACCAGTCTCGATTGGAATAACAGGGAACCAGTGTGTCCAACCATCCGGCTGGAATCTGACGATATGTCCTGAAAGCGGGTCGATATCGCGCATATCCATATTGTCATTGAACCAAATTCTCACAAACACTGTGCAGAGGTCACCGAAATTGAACACGCCGATTAAACTATCCTGCGTGGAAACACCAGAATCCCAAGGAAGACGGAACAGCGATGAATCCCAATCAGTAAATCCGGTAATCGCACCAAGAACAGGAGTAGAATCGATTGGAGCACCAGTAGAATCATAAGTATAATCCCAACTCGTGGTCTCTCGAATCGCTGTCGCAAACGCAACACCTTTCACGAAAGGCAAGCCATTATCGAGACCCATCGGGTTCGACTGGACAATTTGTGAATTACCAAGTCTGTCCTGAACGATAGCCTCTGCCCAGAGTGAATCCGCAATAAACAGAGTATCTTCATTGAGAACCGTTTCATATACTGTGCCCGTTTCAACATCTACACCATGATAGAGTGTAATCGGATTCGCAAGTGTCATTATTCTCGCGACCTGATTTTCATCGGAGCAATTATGAATAACCATCTCTTCATTCGTATATAGATAGTAAGTGCCAGGATTATATTCTAATTCCAGCGGTTCATCGAGGTCGGGATGATACAGATAGCGAAGAACATCACTGCCAGGAACCACTGCTGGCAATGGCCAGATTGTCGACCACGAGGCATCCGTTCCTCCACCAGAACAACCGACACCACCATCGAGAATAGATTCGAGACGAACTCGAATTGTGTGATTTGTATCGTGTCTGAGATTACAGTTCACTTCTTCATAACCTGTCGTAGAAACGAGCGAAGAGAAACGAGCGGTCGGTGGAGCCATATCAACTTTATATGCAAATGAATAGTAATGATAATCGGCAATCGTGTCATTATCAACATAACCATCGGGCAAATTGAACTGGTTGGCATTTCTGGTCGCTATTCTGATAATAACAACGATACTATCATTATTAAGGAATCCAAACACTGGGGCATCCCAAGTGATATAATTTGTATCGCCGCTAGCACTCAGATTTTCGTGACGATAAGTAGCGGGGTCGGATGTCGGGTCGATTCTCAACACAGGTCCACCCCAATAGACATTAGTATCGGTGCTAACAAGAACCCAACTCGCCGAAACTGTATCGTAATACATAACGGAATCGAGAAGTGTATCGTAAATCGCACCGAGCTGATTGATAGGACCGAGTTGGAGAATTCCGCCATCGACACAGCCGTGTGTTTCCATAGGAATGGTATCGCGAAGCGGTGTATAATGCAGCCAGCAATGTTCACAACTGCAATCATACCAATCTTCATAACTCCAAACCTGAGCACCAGTGCTGTCGAACAATACCACACGAGCATAAGGAGAATGATTCACTACCGAATCGCTATATGGATGGTCACCAGCGCGACATTCCCAGATAATAGAATCCGTGCAGGTCTGAATCTCGAATGTTATGAAGTTCATTCCTTTGACCCACTCATCGAGATTCGGGTCGGTGGTGTAAGTCGAAACGAGCCCACGGGACAAAATCGCATCGGCTGTATCAGCATCCGAAATAGGATCGCTCGGAATAACCCAATTATAGCCAAGAACCTGACTCATATCTGTATAAAGTCCAGCGAGGTCAGGAGGATAGTGGAACAATTGGGGCGGGAAAGCATTCCATCTAACCCAAGCCGAATCGTTGAACCAACGAACCTCGGTAACATCGAGACTCGGCTGAACAACGAATGTTTCATTATGAACTTCCGCCCAGTTCGGATTCTCAAAATCACACCTTTGCGTATATGTGCGGGCAATAAGTCCATTGCAATCATAATTATAAACCGCTCCACCTGCACCAGCATAAGTGTGAGCAGTGCAACGCTGACCTCTCACGGTAATCCAAGTATCATACTGGTCACAGGCATCAGTCGGGAACGAGAAGCAATCTTCATCGTGATACCAAGCATAGTAATCCGGACCAGATGCACCAGTATATGGACCGACCCAAGGTTCAGGTCTTGCTGTCGCAGGGAACCAAGGAGTATTTGGCTCATCACCAGCGAGTATTTTGATATTGACAGTATCGTATGGCTCGAAGAAATGACAATCCTCCGGTCCATCGCTATCCCAGTTCAATTTCAAAATAGCGCTGCGCTCTGGGTCATCGGGGTCTCTCGTAAGAGAAACTCTAAGTTTTCTGCCCTCACGAACCCAAGTCGTGCAGCAAGGAGATGGGTCGACAAAATAAGCCATATCATCGCCCCAATATCCTGTGAAACCAGTTCCAGGGCAGGTTGTAAGATGGTCTCCGTCGTGATAAATCAGTGTCGATTCGCCGACAGCGAGGTCGTTCACGAAAATAGTATCACTGTTGTTGACACTATCGCCGTCGAAATCCTCATCGTCGGTTGTAGTCAAGAACAAATCAATTGCACCGATATTAGCAACATGCTCATCGCACCAGAACGAACCGACATGGTCGGAAATATCGGTGATTTTATATGTCGCCTCGAACGGACACAAACTCAACTGAGTAACTTCGTAGACTGGTGGAGTCGGGTCGACATAGAATGTGAATGTCGCAACCTGACGGTCATTAACCAGCGGGTCGGGCCAGGCATCCGGGTCGAGTGTGTCAATCGCCCAGTTCATACCAGGAACGAAATGCCTGAACGGGAAATAATCCTTTTCCGTGCCATCATACCAATAACCATCGATAGACTCGCCACCCTCACAGAATGGACAAGGACCAAATCCCTCTGCTCCATCCGTGCAGGAAGTATGAGCATTATCTGAAGTATATACGGTCACGCAAACCTCATCACCAGGACGGAACTTCAATCCAGTCGGGTCGGCAGTCGGGTCGAACACCACACGAGTTCCCCACCAAGAAGTATCCGCATTATGATAACGAATCTTCTCTACTACAAGGTTCTGGTCGCTGTTCACCGTGTTCGGCGATGTTCTCGGATGACCGATGGAAGCGTTATGTATCGTGAAATTGCGACCGCTCGGTCCACCATACTGTGGATGCCAACTACCATCGCAACCACGAACCTTTATATTCATTATAATAGAATCTTCGTTCACACCAGAAACACCATAATATCTCGGATTATAACCATCGGTAATATCGTCGGCATAATAATCGTGCCTATCGATATTATCGAAACCGATTTGGTCGAACAGGTCGACAGTAATAACCTGAAGCGTATCCGAAGTCACCCAATTATTCGGTGGATAGAACAGAGAATCAGGTGCTGTCGGACCAACGAGGTCGATTCTCAAAATACCGAGCGTATCGGGATGATAGCCAAGAGCCGCATAACCAGGGCAACCGAATGTGCCAGGGTCAGCCATAACAGGAACATGATTCTTCTCACTGGTATTAGTTCCATAGTTCGGGTCATTACCATTGTAAGTGAATCCTGCGGCACCGCACCAGGATGCATCGCCCTCGACCTGAAGGTCGATAGAACCAGGGTCGAGGTCTGTCGGTTTCTGAGAGCCCTGACCGAAATCTGGGTCATCGAAGAACCTTGTGAACACAACATAAACCTTATCGCCAGAATTCAACAGGAACTTGTCGGCATCACTTCGGCGGAAAGGTTCGAGTGTGTTATATATATTCTCGAAATTCACATAAAGGTCGCCGCCCTGACCATTATCATCCTCATCATAATAAACACCAGGGGCAGATGCAACCATCGTTCCTCCACCAGGAGTGCAAAGACTGACATCGTGAGGAATAAGGTCATCCTGCGTAATAGTGATTACATCGGTTCCTGTGGGCGAGAAGAAACCTGTTTCCTCAGAGCCAACACCCTGACGAAGAATGGTAAATGTGATTTCAAAATCTCTCAAATTGAAACCAGAGCCACCTTCACCATTAGGATATGTGACCCCATGATTTGTCACATCGTGAACATTGGCATACTGGTCGTAAATGCGAATATGGAACATCGGAAGAGAATCTGCAAGCCAAGTATATGGAACCTGCGTTCCCTCGATAACATCGCTTCTGCGATAATTCGCACCGGAACAAGGAATTGGAAGAGTTCCATAGTTGAAAAATTCTTTTGTGTCATCATCAAGCCAGTCGCTGGACGGATAGCTATTTGTCGGGCAAATAAGTTCTGCGGTAGGACCGGAAAGGTCGACCACAAACTGCCAATCAGTTTCACTCCAAGTGGCATTATTGAATGGGAAAGTATGGTCATTTCTATTGAATACTCGAACAGTTACTTTAACAATAGCACCATCCAAGAACGGGTCAAGATAATCCCCACCAGCATCGTTTCCAACAGCAATCCAGAAGGAATCGCTTTGACATCCCTGATGAACAACACCCGCTTCGAGACCTGTTCCAGTAGCAGATGCCCAAGGCATAATATTGGATTCGACACAATCGGGGTCATTACCATCGCCCTGAATCATAACTTCCCAGCCTGTGCCATTACCACCATTGGAATCGCTATAAGCATATTCCATCGGATTATGGAAGAAAACAGAGTCTATACGGCACGGGAAACCAGAACCGTTCATATATCTAATTTCGACGACAGCCGAATCTATACAAGTCTGCAGGTCCTTCGACTTAAACGAAATCAACTGAGTAGAATCGGCAGTATATATGTAAAGGTCACCATCGGAAGCAGCAGGGTCGGAAATCGAACCCCATTCGTGAGTCGTCGAGGGGTCGAAATCATACGGGGATGTAACACCATCGACACCAGAAAGGTCAGAATGAGGACCATTGGAACCGACTCTATTATCGGGATAAAGAGCATATATATAAGGTGGAATTGTATCCTGCCCAAAAATCGGCTCGGACTTACTCCATCTCTCAGCTTCAGGAGAACTCGGAGTAGGATTGTTCGGGTCAACCTCGATATGGTCGAGAGGCGGAGAACTCTTATGCTGATACGCATCGTCGAGATAGCAATAGAAATCGGTTACAGTATCGATACCAACATAGAAAGTGTCCAAAGAAGAAATACCCTCGATGCAACCGTTGCCATCATCGTCGTGACAACCAGTAGAACGAAGAACTACCCAGATTCTCTTGAACGGAAGAGTCCTTCCACTCCACGACGCCTGAGGCGGGATAGCAATCGGGTTTTCGAAAGCGAGTATTGCCTGCCATTTTTTCATCGTTCCCAGAGGTGTGGATTCAGTTCCAACCTGAATCCATCTCATAGCGGCTGTATCGATATCGCCAGGACCCGAAATCGGAGAATAAGGATTGAAAACAAATGTATCTTGTGCCGTGCTGGCATCATACGGCACAGTGAAATCGACATAATAAGTTGTGGTATCCAAAATCAAGCGTTCAGGAAGTCCTGATATATCAGTAGGGTCGAACATATCGCAGCGAGAATCGCCAGAAATTCCCTCATCTCTGTCGACATAGAATTGGACACCCGTATAATAATCCTCATCGGCACCCGAAACACCGAACATATCCCTTGCGGAATCGGGGTTCAGCGGTGCGAGGTCTTCATTGGGGTCGAAATCCTGACTTCCCCAAAGGGTCAATTTGATGGCAGCGATATAAATCGTGTGCGACGCAGCGAGAACATCGATTCTCATAACCGCTCTGTCGGTTCGATTATTAATCAGTTTTTCATCGAGCGTGGAATCGATATCGATGCCCATCAAACCATACACTGGAACATCGGAGATGAAATCCCCATCCTCGTATGTCGACCAATATCTATCTCGCGGTGATGTGAACGAACTCACAATCGAGAAATCGGTCGTGTAATTACTGGGGACTAAAGCATCGCCACCCGTTCCAGGATACGGCGACGGATATCCCTTCACCAAGTTGAACACATTAAAATACTGCCAGTCACTCCCTGTTCCCTGTGCGAAACTCGCACCGAACATCATAAGGAGACCGGCAAGCACCACAACAGCTACTCCTCTGCCTCTCATTCTCTTCTCCTTTCGGAAAAATGTTTTACTTACTAACCTCGACACTAACTTGCATACTGTGTCTACTCCCACATCATACCTCCTGTTTGGATATTTTGTTCTCTCAAATTTTTCATCTCAATCTTCCATCACTGAACTAAAAATTTCTCTACCTTAAAAACAACAAAATCGCTCACTCCTCTATATAAGGAGCGGTTTTTCAATCCCCCGAACAAAATGTTGAAACAATTTATTAAACCCATTTGTTATTGTCAAGCCATTTTTCAAAAACTTTTCTTAATCGCAATAATTTTTATTTAAAATACGCATAACTTCCTATAATGTCAAGAGGAAAGTTTAATTGCCTCAGAAACTACTATACCAAAGCCTCGAGACGACATCAAATCTAAACTCCCATCTGTTTTCATCATTATTATCTATGTTTTCGAAATTCAAAATCTTTTCAAATTGAAATTTACTTTGAATGGAGAACTGACCCGAAAAACTTTGAAAATCCCAATTAAGACCATCGAACCAGAGAGATATTTCAAAACCTGTCCTCTGTTCGATAATGCCCGTGGGAAATTCTTCCGACCAATTGGGGTCATCCATCCACGGTGTTGTCCATTCATCGTCTATTCTGCCTTCGCCCTTGCGGATATGATAAAGTTCCAGATATCCACCATAGAAAGAGCCATATAAATTGGTCTTTGTAGAGATTTTATCGTAATCGTTCCCTAATTGAGCTCCGAGTGGCTGGTTTTCATATAGATATCTATTCCATTGGTGTTCCTGATTGAATGTTCTGGGAAGAACCATCTCGTATCGGACAGATTGGGTTAAAAAAACAGGTTTAGACATCAGAGAATAGTCTGATTGAACAGCGAAACCCGCTTCGGTCGGTTCTCTATCTCCTGGGCATTCGTGCTCGATTTGAAAATCGTCCAGAACCCCCTCAGCGCGAAATCTGAACGGTGGCACTAAAACTTTCATATCGAGACTCCATAGCGTATTGTCATCCCAGCGATGATTCAGCTGTTCTCCGTGAAACGCATACAAAGGCAACATATAATACAATTCCATTTGCCTGCCGATTCCACCGAAAATCATCAGTTCCTCGAAACCGATTTCAAAATGCCGCCATCTGAGTGAAGCACGATGACCCGATATATACCTATTGTAAACATTTCTTACAGAATCTATGTATTCCACATAATCGTCGAGTTGTCCTACAAACCAGAACAAATTTAAATGCTTCCCAAAATTAAATTCCGTTTGAATTCTTTCATAAGGTTTACTTCCAGAAAGAGCCATTCCAAGTCCTGTTCTGAGATAGTCCTTACCGATTTGAAAATAATTGTCCCTGCCACTCCATCTAACATAGACCTGGTCCGATTTGCCAGCTACCCGCTCCCATCTCGCACCAAAATAATTCGGATTCGAATAATAACCGCTATCCAATCGATATATTCCGGTTGTAGACCACCTGCCGTAAGTTCCACCGATGCCGAAATTCATCTTGCCGAATTCATCAAACTTATCGTTGTATGAACGCTTCCTGAACCATATTCCCGGTGTCCAGATAACGAAAACATTATTTCTTACTCCGAAGGGAGACAACAATCTGTCTGTGTGCTCTGTCCAGAAATCGCCCGAATTAGAATCTATTACGAACTGCATCTGTCTCATCGTGTATGGACTTATACTTTTTAATATCGGAATTTGTCCTCTAAGTTCAAGTTCATCTAAGAGCATATCGAAATTATAGTCGGGTAAAAGAGTGAAATCCGGCTGAACTGTTTTCACCGTATCCAAAACCTCGTCCAATCCGCCGACATCCAATTCCACACCGAAAGCGAACAAGAAACTAATCACTATAACTGTAAAAATTTTTCTCATAACTATTCCTCTAACAATTTTCTTAACATCTGCACCTGTCTTTTGAGCTCGGTATTTTCGGCTTTAAGTTTATCTATTTCATCTTGAGCCTTTTGTGAGTATTTCGTTTTAGAGCGTGATTCCGTTTTCTTCGTATCAGATGTTCCCTTACAGGCATTAAGTTCTCCGAGAATACCGCCCCAGAGCGATGCATCGAAACGCCACTGACTATCGGGGTAATCTTTCACCAATTTCTCGAAACTCGCCACCGCATCCTCATACCTACCGAGAACCGCTTCCAGATAACCTTTCTTATACAATGCTTCATCCGCATATTCCCAGTCGGGGTATTTCTTTACGAGTTCATCGAAAGCAAAATGCGCCTCGTTGAAACGATGTTCCTTCATCGCCTTAGTCCCACGCTTAAAATATCCGCTCGGCGATTTATCCGTATTGTAATACTGAGGTGCGCACCCAATAGCAATAAATACGAAAAACATAAATATCGACAAAAAATGTAGAATCTTTCCGCACATAGTATATAGTATTTAATCTGTCGATTCGGTTTCTGCTGAAATTTCATTCTTATCGACCCATTTATGTTCCACCCAAAGCATATGTATAACCGACAATATGTTAAACACCGTCCAGTATAAAACGAGTCCCGCTGGAAGATTGTAGAAAAAGAATAGAAAAACAATAGGCATAATGTATGCCATCGTCTTCTGTTTAGGGTCGGTGACAGAAATTTTCTGCTGGATGAACATCGTAATTCCCATAAGAATTGGTAGAACAAAATGTGGGTCTTTTTGAGAAAGGTCTTTAATCCAAAATATGAATGGCTGGGCACGGAACTGGAAACCGCTCGCCAATGCTCTATACAGTGCGAAAAATATCGGCATCTGAACTAAAAGTGGAAGACATCCCGAAAGAGGACTAACTCCATACTTTTTATAAAGTTTCATCATTTCGACATTCAACTTCTGCGGGTCATCTCTATATTTCTCCTGAAGGCTGCGAAGTTCGGGTTGGATTTTTTTCATCCGCTTCATACTTTTCAACTGATTATGCGCGATTGGAGTAAGAACGAGTTTCATCAATATTGTGAAAACGATTATCACCCATCCGTAGTTGGGAATAACTTTATAAAAATACTTGAATAAAATCAATATAAATTGAGTTATCGGGGCGAGCCACCACCAGCCGAGACCGACTATTTTACCGAGTTTCCTTCCATATTTTTTAAGCGTGAACCAATCGCGCGGTCCTGCATAAATCGTCTGAGACTTTGTGAACTTATTGTCCCCTATCCTATAGTAAAGACCATACTGAACAATCGGAATATCTTTTTTAGCAATCGAATCGCGATACCAATAGGTATTTGTTCTGATACCATTCGCTCCGAGAGGTTTATGTGGCATCATAATTGTTGCAAAATATTTACTGGTCAGACCCGCCCAATCTGTGGCACCATCTATCGCTACGGATGGTTTCCTCTTCGACGGCTTAACTTTGCCGATATCGTCCACAATTTTATAGTGCGTCGCAAATTCTTGAATGTCCCAACTGACATTGTTCTCTATTGGAAGAAGTCCGCTTTTGAGCCACAATATACCATCGGTGAAAATCGTAGTGGAATCTTTACCGACTACGAAAATCTTATGGATTATATGATATTTCCCGTTCTCGAACTCGTATCTTCGTTGAATCATAGAACCATCGGGTAGAACACCGACCATAGTGATTGCATCTTTTGGATTGTTATCATCGAGCCGAATCGAATCTTTATCCGCGGTAAAATTCACGCTCGCTGTGGAAATCGTTTTATTCCCTTCGACGAGGACGAGTTCGCAGTTCGGTCCGTTCAATGGACGCGGGAATATATCCACAGGCTCGCCTCTGCCATCGGTTATACCTTTCAATTTTTCCGATATTATATCCCCGCCGAGCGTGGAGAGAACCATATCGTATTTATCGGTGTGAACGAATATCTTATGCGGAACGATTTTTTTGCCCGTGGTATCTGTTTTCGATGTATCTGGAACTAATGCAGCATTATCGGGCGATGTCAATATATGGCTACTTATGGTATCACCTGCTGATGAAATGTTCGTTTTATTCACCGACAGAGTATCCACCGATTTCTGCTGGTTTTCTGGCTGTATAGTTCCCACCACCCATTTCTGATAAATCGGAGTTAAAAGCAATATCAGCGCTATGAGAACTATACCTATAATGGTTTTCTTATCCATTTTACTCCTTTTTGCTAATAATAAAAAGTAAAATAACTCTCATAAAATAGAACGCAAGATAAAAAAAGTAAGATGAAATTTTTCCGTCGCCGAATAAAATTAGCGATACAAAGTAAACATAATTTCCCTATGCTCATTATAATTCCGCGGCGCAACAGGGAATTGCCGATTTATCGGTAAGGAAAGTTGCGCACG
>CAYRNI010000003.1:0-6228 GCA_964425665.1 uncultured bacterium | reverse complement strand
AAAACAGGCGAAGCCTGTTAAAATTTTACTTCGGGAGCTTTTCTGGCTTCGGGTTCTTCGAGGTCAAAATATTCCTTGTGACGAAAATGAAATATATTCGCCACTATATTTGATGGAAACATATCGATGGCATTGTTCATATCTCTCACCACAGCGTTGTAGTATCTTCTCGCGAGTTGGATTTTTTCCTCGATATCGGCGAGTTGTTTTTGTAAATCCAAGAAATTCTCGTTAGCTTTCAGTTGGGGATACGCTTCGGCAACAGCAAAAAGTTGTCGAAGAGTTTGAGTAAGCATATTTTCGGCTTGTGCTTTTGCGAGGATGTCGTCGCTTATCTGAATCGCTTGCTGGCGAGCCTTAGTCACCGCCTCGAATGTGCTTTTTTCGTGTGCGGCATAACCCTTCACCGTTTCGACGAGATTGGGAATCAAATCGTATCGCCGTTGAAGTTGGACATCGACATCGCTCCACGCCTGCTCGCTGGTATTTCGCAACCTGACGAGTTTATTGTAGATTATTATAAGTGCAATGACGATAACGACAAATACCGCTAAAAGTCCAAGAATTATAGGAACTATCAGGGTCGTCGCCATAAAAACCTCCTGAATAAAATTTTAATTAAGCCAAAAAATAATATCATTATGAATTTAGACAAGGATTATTTTAGGCCAGTGTAAATTCGGTTTAACTCATTATATAATAGCGAGTAAAAAAATTATCTTGTAAAATTTAAATAAATACTTGCCAAAACTCTTTTTTAATCTAATAATTATAAGTTATGAAATATAATCATAAAAGATTATTTTTCAATAATCCGGTGCGTTCGGTGGTTCAAATTTTATCCGCGATTTCTTTTTTGGTGTTGGTTATCTCGATTTGGGGATTCGCGGGAGCGCACAATCTTTGTCCCTGGGCTATTATCGAAGTTCCGACATTGATGCTCAGACTCGGCAGCGGTCTATTTTTCTTATGGGGAATCTTAATCGGTCTCGCAGGACTCGTTTTCACATTTGTGTATCCGCGAATTTTCTGCGGATGGGTCTGTCCGCTGGGAACGATGTTCGATTTTCTCGGTAATCTCGGTGCGAAATTGCACATAAACGCAAAACGAGTTCCTCATCGGCTCAACGAAAAAATGAGAATTTTTTCCTATGGCGTTCTAATAATCATAGTATTGGCTACCGCTGTTAAAGGTTCGCTCGTATGTCGAACCGCCTGCCCAGCCTTTTGGATATGCGCCGTATGGAAAATTTCTATACCTGTTGGGACCGCTATTATTCTTTTGCTATGGCTTGCTCTTTCTCTGAGAGTTAAAAGAGGTTTCTGCCGATATGTTTGCCCTTATGGTGCATTGCTCGGAACTTTCGCACCGATTTCTCATTATGCTATCGTGAGAAATCTCGAGGTGTGCAACAACTGTAATCTATGCACCTTTGCCTGCCCGATGGGAATTGATTTAACACAAACATTGGTCGTAAAAAGTGCTCATTGTATCGGCTGCGGAGATTGCGTAAAATCGTGTCCGCGAAATGCTCTGGAATGGGCGAGTAGAAAATCGTCGGCAGATTTGAAATTGAACAACTGAAAATAGGAATCTATCGAGAGGTAAGAAATATGGCTGAAAAAATATTAATTATCGACGACGAGGTCAACAATCTCGAGGTCTTGCAGGCGAGACTTCGTGCGAACGATTTCGAGGTGATAACCTGCGACGACCCTATCGAAGGTCTCAAACTTGCAAAAACTATCGAACCCGATTTGATACTACTCGATGTGAATATGCCTCAGATGAGCGGACTCGATGTGTGCAGAAAAATCAAAAGCGACTACGCGACATCGCATATCCCTGTGGTTTTGCTGACCTGTATGGACGATATATCATATAAACTAAAAGGATTCGATGGCGGTGCCGACGATTATCTCGTGAAAGACCAAATCGACTACCGCGAGATTTCCGCTCGGATACGAAGCATCTTGCGGAGGCTGAGAACGAGTCGAGCAGCAAATCCTCTGACAGGTTTGCCCGGCAACGACGAAATAATAAGAACCATAACCAACGCCATAAACGAGAAAAAACTTTTCTCCGTGGCATATGTGGATATCGATAATTTCAAGCCCTATAACGACCGATATGGTTTCTCTAAGGGCGACGATGTGATTTTATTGGTGGCGAAATCGCTTCGCGAGGCGATAAAAAAATGTGGCACTCCCGGCGACTTTTTGGGACATATCGGCGGAGACGATTTCGTCGTCATCGGAAATCCATACACGATGAGAGCCGTCGCCGATTTCGCCGTCAAATCTGTTAAAAACGCTGCTCCAAGATTCTACGAGAAAAGCGATATGGAACGAGGCGGCATAGAGGGTCTCGACAGACACGGTATCAAAAGATTTTTCCCTTTCTTCGGGATAACGATAGCGGTCGTCGATATCGACCCGAAGCGAGCCTCTGTCACCGCGGACCAAATAGCAACCATCGCCTCGCAAATAAAAAAGGAACTGAAAAACTCCGGCGGCAATATATACGGCGGATACGAAATCATTTTGAAAAAGAAACGAGCCAATGTATAATCAGGTGTCGAAATGGTCGGCTTTTTCAAAAAAATAAATTGGAAGCAATGGTTAGCAATCGTGATGCTCATAATCGGTGCATCGATGATGATATTTTCTGCTCCGCTTTTGAAATCTGACGATTTGAATAAACTCGTTCTCGAATCGATTCTGGCGACCGCAGGTTTTTTTATCGCATTTTTCGCGATAATAATTTTTATCGCCGCCACCTGGGGCAAAAAAATTATGGACATCTTGCTGATGCCATTCTTAAAACGGAAAAAATGATGTCGGTTCGCAAAAATTTTTAATTTTTAGTAAATCGAAAGGAAAGATATGCAATATAAATCGACGAGAATAGACGAGTTCTCCACTTATGCTTTTGCGGAACTCGATAGAGTTAAAAGGGAAGTTTCGAAAACCCGCAGAATAATAGATATGGGTGTCGGCGACCCCGATATTCCGCCGCCGAAGGAAATTCAAGGTGCTTTGGTATCATCCCTTGGAGAAGCGAGGACACATCGCTATCCGTCTTATAGAGGAAGCGAGAAATTGCGAAATTCCATTGTCAGATTCTTTCTAAATCGGTATAAAATCAAACTCGACGCGGACAAAAATGTTTTGGCTCTCATCGGAAGTAAGGAAGGCATTTTTCATTTTCCGCTCGCGATATTGAACAGTGGCGATATAGCCGCATACACCGAGCCTGGTTATCCCGTATACAATGCTGGAATTGTGTTCGCTGACGGCGTTCCCAAAAAAATTCCACTTCGTCCCGAAAATGATTTCATACTCGATTTCGATGATATCCCCGACGGCACAAAAATTCTGTGGGTAAATTATCCGAACAATCCGACATCGGCAACGGTGGGACTCGATTTCTGGAAAGAACTGGTGGAAATCGCTCACCGGAAAAATTTTCTGATAGCCAACGATGCCGCATACAATGAAATCTATTTCGGTGAACCGCCACATTCGATACTCGAAGTCGATGGTGCTATCGATGTCGCTGTGGAATTTCATTCGCTCTCGAAAACATTTTGTATGACCGGCTGGCGAGTCGGTTTCGTAGTGGGCAACAGCGAGGCTTTGAATTCGTTTCTAATACTGAAACGATACATAGATTCTGGCATATTCGGAGCGGTTCAGGATGCGGCAAAAACTGCTCTCGATAACTATTGGACACTCGCCGAGCCGATTCGTAAAATTTACGAACGACGAGTAAAAATCTGGCTCGATGCACTTTACGACTCCGAAATCGAAGCGAAAAATTTCGGTGCGACATTCTATGTCTGGGCAAAAATCCCTGACAAATTTAAGAATGCCGAACAATTTTGCACTCATCTCGTTAAAAAAACTGGAATTATAGCTCTGCCGGGCTCCGCTATGGGAAAATCCGGCGAGGGATTCGTAAGGTTCTCTCTGACACTGCCGGATAGCGATATCGAAATGGCGGTGGATTCAATAAAAAAATGGAGAAAGTAATTTTCTCCACCCGCTCTCTTAACGCCTAAATATTTCGTTCAGAATTTCCTATAATTTATGTTATTTTTATTTAACACAAGTTATCACAATTTAATTACGATTTGGGATATTTCTCATCACATCAATCCGCGGATGATACCCCATATAGTTGCTCCCCATACGAAAATCCCTGCAATCCAGGCAAAAGTTACGATTATGTCGAGGAATAAATCGCCCAGTGTTCTGTTCTGCTTCGTTCGCATTTTCCTACCTCCTGAACCTATTTGCACAATTTTTTACTTTTCAAACTGTTTCCATTTTATATATTGCAATCATCGTGCCAAAAATAAGGAGGAAATTATGATAGATGGAGTAATCACAAAAAAACTTCGCGTAATCCCCGACGAGCGCGGAAGATTGATGGAAATTCTGCGAAACGATGACGAACATTTCGAGCAATTCGGACAGGTCTATATCACGACGACATACCCCGGAGTAGTCAAAGCCTGGCACTATCACAAACTTCAATCGGACAATTTCGCCTGCGTTCAAGGGACGATACGGGTCGCTCTTTTCGATGCCCGCAAAGATTCCAAAACTTACGGCGAAATAAACGAGTTCTTCATCGGCGAGCATAACCCTATGCTTATTCATATCCCGCCGGGAATATATCACGGCTGGAAAGGTGTCGGAACGGTGGAGGCGATTATAGTCAATATCCCCACTCTGCCGTATAACTACGAAAGCCCCGACGAATTCAGAATCGACCCATACGAAAATAATATCCCTTACGATTGGAAACTGAGGGAAGGCTAAAAACCGATTGGAAAACTATTTTTATATCGTCCATTCGGCTTGAAAATTATTCGAGGAGATAATGATGAAATTACGATATTTAGCGATTTTATCATCGCTTATCGCGATTGCTTCGCTTCTGTTTTACGGCTGCGCCGATAGGTCGCTGCCATCCGGCGATGTATATGCCGTAGTTATCGATAATCCCGATGATGGCGACACGGTGAACAATTCGCGAGTGTTCTTCGACTGGGAAACATATCCCAATTCCAACGGCTATCGAGTTCTTTTGTGGAAGGACGACTCGCTTATCTGGGACAGAATCGAGTTCAACTCGTCGGTTAAAAGTTCGATTCCTCTTACGGATGGTAACTATCGCTGGTGTGTCGGTGTCCGTATCGGCGATGGCGATTTCGGACATTGGTCGGATACATTATCCTTCACAATCGACCAGCGACCATTCGAGATAAAAGGTTCCGAATCCACGAGAGGCTGTGCTCACGATGTCTATCCAATCGGAAACTATCTATATGTCGCCGATGGCGAGGCGGGTATGACAATAATCGAAAACAGCGATATTTCCGCACCGCGATTTCTGGCGAACTACGATTGGGACGAGCAATACGATGCGAGAGGAATATTTGCCGACTCGACGCTGAACATTCTCGCCATCGCGGACTATCGAGGAACTCCACCCGTGTATTTTTTCGACATAACCGATAGAGAATCGCCCACAACTGGACCATCTGGGATATGGGCTCGGCTCTGCGGCGATGTGGATGGTTTCTGGATGCGTGATACACTTTTCATCATACTCGCCGACAGAGATGGAGGATTCTACATTTACGACCTCGGTGCAATCGATTATGTGAACCAGCGAGGTGCTCCGTATATGCCGCCCGGATTTTGCAGCGGAGTGGCTGCGAAAGATACTCTGGCAGCAATCGCCGCAGAGGATGCAGGTATCGTAATTATGAATATCGCCGACCCCGATAACAAAACGCCTATCGGTTTCTGCGATACACCGGGGCAGGCGACGAGATGCAAATTCTACGAGAACTATCTATATGTCGCCGATGGTCTTTCGGGACTCGCGGTAATCGACATCTCCGACCCGACAAATCCCGAATTAGTCTATCAATCCGATACTCAAGTAGGCGATGCTCAGGATATAGCAATTCGATCTTTCGATGGCGGAACATATCTCGCGCTGGCAATCGGTTCGGATGGCGTGCTATTCTACAATATCGACAATCTGTCATCGCCAGAACTCATAGGGCAAATCGAATCTATGTATGCCTATGGTGTCGGTGCGGACAGCCGAGCATTCTACATCGCAGACAGAGATTGGGGAATCGTCTCCGTCGCTCTGGAATGAATTTTTACTAAAATTTATCAAAAATCCCGACCAATCAGGAA
>CAYRNI010000002.1:29407-42674 GCA_964425665.1 uncultured bacterium | reverse complement strand
TTCATATAGCGTGTGGGGTGGCTACGGATACTACTCGGGAGGAAGCGGAAGTTATTATTCCTCTGGTAATGGTTCTCCTCCTTCTTCACCTTCACTTAATGGCAATTCTCCTTATGCTTTCGATAACTGCAAGCAAGATTATCCTATTCAACTCGCGTGGGCTTCGGGAGGAACACAATATTATCTTCAGGTCGATGATAATCCCGATTTTTCATCTCCTGTGATTTCGACATTTACAGGTTCGAATACTTATACAATAAATTCAGGTTTGAGTAATGGATACACATATTATTGGCGGGTTAAAACGGCATCGGGAACTTGTTGGGGTAATTTCTCTTCTATTTGGAGTTTCACACTCGACACTGGTGCATCCGAGCAGACTTGGTATCAAAACTGCCTCGGAATATCGGGAACGACGCAATTGAGGGAGGGAACGGTATCGGGAAGCGCTACATTCCAGTCGGAAACTGGTGTCACCGATGACGGAAAAGTCAGGATTCAACCATAAGTTCTTTGAAAATATTATGCGGAATATTCCCAGAAAAATCGTCAAAAAATTAGAAAATCGAGATACATCTCTTGGTTTGCTTTTCGCTATGTTTATCTCGGTGGTGTTTCTTCGGACATTTCTCGAGGTTGTGCTCGGTGTCGGCAAGATGACCACGGTTATAGCTCTGGCACTTCATTATCCGATGTTTTACTTATCGCTGCTTATCACTCTGGCGTCAATTCTGCGTATTTTTTCCGGCGAGAGTATGAAAAAAATCATCAGGGTTTTGATACCAGCATATTCGATTATCGTTCTGCCACCAATTGTGGACCTGATATTCTGGGGTATCGGCGGATTTCGGCCAAAATATCTGTTTTTCTCGGGTGGAGACTTGAAAAGTATTTTCTCTGTGTTCATTACATTTTTCGGGCACAGTTCAATGAGAACGGGAATAACACTCGGGATGCGTATCGAAATCGCACTGGGTTTGCTCGGAATTGGATGGTATGTTCGGCAGAAATCAGGTAGATGGTGGCGGTCTATACTGGCTGTTATAATCGCTTATGTGCTTATTTTTTGCTATGTCAGTCAGCCGATTTTCCACAGATTTGCCAGACGACTCGCTTTGTATCTCGGTTTCGTAAGGCAGGGCGAACTCGGATGGACACAGTTCTGGATGCTCGTGATTACTTTCCAGTTTCCCATCCTGATGTATCTGTGGAATAAGAAGAAATTTACCGGTATATTCGGAAATCTCAGACCATTCCGAACAGTTCATTTCGAGGCGATGTTCTTACTTGGTTTCTATCTCGGTGTCAGAGGGAAAATTGGTTTGCTTGCCGAAACGAATCTATATCATTTGGTATTTTCGCTACTATCGTTTTTCTTCGCGTGGGAATTTTCCGTTGTTGTGAACGATATAATAGACATCGAAATCGACAAAGTTACAAATAGAAATCGTCCGCTTGCTGTGGGTGTTCTTACGAAGATGGAGATGTCTCATCTGGCTATATTTTATCTTTTATTTTCGGTTTTGAGTGCAGGACTTATCAATGGAAGGTTGCTCTTTGTGGTGCTGTCATTTGTCGCAGTTTATTGGTTGTATTCGGTGCCTCCCGCCAGATTGAAGAGGATACCTGTTTTGTCGGCGGCGATTACTTCATTCGCTTCGATTATGCCGATTTTCGGTGGTGTTATAATAGCGGGAAGACATCCGATTGCAGCGCCAGAGAATATTTTATGGGCTATATTCATAGCTTTTGCGATTTCATTCAATGCTAAGGACCTCAAAGATTGTTTAGGAGATAAAAAAGCGGGTATAAAAACTTTGATGACAATTTTCGGCTGTCAAAGGGGAAGACAATTGATTGGAATATTGGTGATGGTATCGTATACGATTTTCCCGATGATTGTCGGTATTTGGGATTATAGAGTTATTTTAGTTTCCATCGTTTTTGGGGCATCGAGTATGCTAATGATTTTAAAAGGTATTGGAGAATGGGCAATTTTTCTGACATATTTTTTGTATTTTTCGGTTTTTATGTTGTTTTTCAAAAGGATTTTCGAGGTGGCACTATTTTCATAAGTCGATAAGGAGGTGTTCTGTGCGTTTAAAATATCTTAAAATATTGTTTTTGTTTCTTGTAGGTTATGTGCTGTTCGCTCAGCAAAATGACCCGTGGGAATCTATCTCTAAGCGTCCCATTCCCAATGGTGGTCCGCCACTTTCGGAATTTTACCATCCTCCGACATCGATATCGGAGCAGATGAAATTCAAGCCATCTAATACAGAGTATAAGATTGTAGAAGATGGCTACCGCGTGACATCGAAAGGGCAGGACAACGATAAGGGTGGTTTTATAGTTATACAGACCACAAGAGATGGGCAAATCGCTTTTCTGAAAGGAATGGCGGATATAATAATTCCGAGACTTCGTTATTATGCAGGATTGGCGGAACAAAATGGGGATTACGAAAGAAAAAGCAAAATAGAAAACGATATAACTATTGCTCGCAATATGCTCCAAGCCGCTGAACAGGGCGATGAGGAAAAACTGAATGTTTTGGCTCAACAGTGTAGTCCTATAATTCTGGGTCTCGTGGATACTATAAAGAATATGCCTGCTAAGCGTCCCAAAGGAGCGGATAGATTTTATTTTCAACTTCCTCAATCTTGGTATGATGGCGACCCAGCGGGTATCCCTCATATTCGAGCATTGCCTAATCCACCTTCGGGTGAAAGTGGGGCAAAGTCATCTGGGGGTGGAACATCAACTGATTCATCGGAGGTGATGTATCGCTCTCCTACCACTGTCTATCTCCAAGTAGTTCATCATAAGGACGACTGCGGAGACCAGATGTGGACAGAAACAGATGTTGTGTATAATTTGACGGTAGATGGAAATACATATACCACCGGTCAATTGTCACAAGATGATAACGATTTCGATTGCGATGTCGAGTTTGCGGTATATGGTTCTGGTTCATCGTGTTCTATCCAGCTCGATGCTTGGGATACTGATGGCGGTTGGACGGGCGACGACCATATAGACCTTCGATGGGGGAGCGGATATACACCGACCATAACTTATAATTATTCGACAAAATTGTGGAGCGGCGATGCCACTGTGCCTTATACCCGCGGAGACGATGGAGACGATTGGGCAAAATGTTGGTTTTCTATCGCGAGTTCTTACGATGACGATGAAGGGCAAAGGAATACTTCCTGGCACTATTCGGAATCTAACTATCGCTCGGGATGTATGTGGGGTGGTTCGTCATTGACATATGCTCCCGTTCTGCAAAATAACGGCGGTAATAGATATGAGGATTGCCAAACTTATAATAACCAATATTATAAGTTCTATGTTCAGAGCGGTGATTATTTCTGCGTTTCCACCGACCCGTTCCAAGGGGGCGGAATTACGGAGGAAAATATCGATTTATACTTATACGACCCCGACAATTCGCTCAGGGCATCGAGCACAAATTCTGGAACAGGTGCAGACCAGGTTTGTTTCACAGCGGACAAAACAGGATGGTGGTATGTCAGGACTTATACACCGTCAGGATATCAGACCTGGTTCGATATATGGTTTTCAAACCAACTGCAAAACGATTACAATGTTGTCGGCGTCGGACCTGTTTCATCCCCCTGGTCCGACAGAGGTTATCTTGTATATAGGTATTCCGATGGCTCCGATGTGAGCTATAATTATGAGGACACAGAAGATTGGTATAAGCTTTATCTCGCTGCGAGTTCAGGGAGAAGAATCACCGTTACTATGACACCGCAATCTGGCAGTCGCGATTTCGACCTGTATGTGTATTATCCCAGCGGCTCACTCCTTGGAAGTTCATTGAACTGGGGAGATGCCACAGAAACTGTCTCGGGTAATGCTTCGGGAGCAGGATGGTATTATTTCAAGGTGGATTATTGGAGTGGTGATGGTGGATATTATGTCTTTTCAATCGATACCGCTTGTATAGATTACTCTGGGACTTTCAAATCGCAGAGTATCACTCCACCTCCCTCCGTGTGTGAGTATCAATGGTCGCGAGTAATCTATAATCAAACTTTGAATAACGGTTCGATTACCTTGAAAATTCTCGATGGTTCTGGCACACCAATATCGGGATATACTCATTCGTCTTCCTCCGATGGCAATATTATATGGGATTTGTCGGGTTTATCCACTGAGGATTATCCATCCATAAGGTTGGAGGCAGATTTTACTACTTGCGGCGGTCCGTATCCTGAGCTTCACAACTGGGAGGTGAAGTGGAGTCAATACGGAACGGGTTCGCAGGCGATATGGGTAGGCGGTGTTAGCACCGCTTGGAGCAATTCGAACAATTGGTATTGCAATATGCCGCCAGATGCTACAAAGGATGTAGTGATTTCCAATGTGTATATCGATACATATATGCCGACAGTAGACATAACAACAGCGGTATGTCGGGATATTACTGTCGGTTCTACCACTACGCTGACTATATCTGGGACAAATTATCTTACTTGTCGAAGCGTTACCATAGAAGGCGAAGGGGAAATTGTATTTTCTGGGTCGGGGAGTATGGATGTCTCTGGCAACTGGACGAACAACGGTGCTTTCACAGCAGGGACTGGAACCGTGACATTTATAGGTTCTGCTACTAAGGATATTCAGGGAAGCACTCCGACAAAATTCTATAATCTCATTACCACAGGCGGCACAACGAGAATTAATTTATCCACATCTGTTCTCAATAATTTCACCAATGGAGCAATTTTCCAACAGCAGGGAAACGAATTAGATATATCGGGAAATTTCACAAACAATGGAACATTCACCGCTGGAACAAATGGCATAACTCTTTTCAATGGTTCATCCGACCAGAGCATAAGCGGAAGCGTTCAACCTCAATTCTACTATTTGTATCTGAATAAGAGTGGAAGTCATCTGATATTGAACAGAAACATATCTGTGGAGAGTATAGAGGATTTCAGCCAACCGACCGCTTCGGTTATGAGATTGAACGGACATATGGTAGATTATGGACCTTAATACAATATCTTTTCCACCATATCGAATTTCCCTAACTGCGGCATAATGCAAGCACCCTGAGCGAGTTCCTTTGCCGATGCTAACATATCGCGGGCAATGGCTATACCTTCCTCTCTCGCTTTTTTGCTATTACCCGCATTTTTCATAATATCCCTAATTTTTTTAGGGATTTTTATTCCCGGAATTTCATTGTGAAGAAATTCGGCATTTCGACCGGAGGTCAATGGCAGGATACTTACGATAATCGGGATTTTTTTATTTTTTAGAAAATTCGCGAGTCTTTCCAATCCATCTGTGGAGAAAATCGGTTGGGTCTGCACGAAATTTGCACCCGATTCGACTTTCCGTTCGAGCCTTTCGAGTTCACGCTCGATGGAGTGAGCATTTTGATTAAATGCAACACCGATGAAAAACGATGTCGGCAAATCCAGTGGATTTCCCAGAAGGTCGCTGCCTCGATTGAAGGATGATATGAGTTTTACCAATCCGAATGTCGATATGTCGAACACACCCGTTGCGAATGGATAATCGCCCACAGCGGGCGGGTCCCCTCGAAGTGCCAGAATGTTGTCGATTCCCAGAGCATACGCCGATAGCAAATCCGATTGCATAGCGATTAGATTTCTATCCCGTGCGGTGAAATGCAAAATAATGTCTATCCCTGTTCTGACACGCATAATTGCGGCGAGTCCCAATGCACTCATTTTCAATCTCGCCAGAGGAAGGTCCGCGATGTTGATTGCATCGCCGCCGAGTTCCTTGAAATATCTCGCCCAACGAACCAATTCGCCCACCTCGGTGCCTCGCGGAGGGTCGAGTTCCATAGTCAGAACGAAGCCAGAAGCGATTTTTTTCTCGAGAGATGTCGGAGGACGCTTTCGTTTCCGCTCGATTTTTTTACTCTCCGAGATTTTTATGGAAGGAAAAAGTTTCCTCGCTCTCGGTTTCTTGCCAGCGACAACATCTGATATCGCCTTTATGTGCGATGGCGTCGTGCCGCAGCATCCGCCGATGATATTCAAACCACAAGCGTGTGCTTTTCTTGCGAAACTGGCAAAATATTCGGGTGTGGCGGGATATATGAATTTGCCATCGACGAATATCGGCTGACCTGCATTAGGCACGGCAGAAACGAAATTCGGAAATATTTTACCGAGATGTTTGGCGGCATCGAGAATTTCTCTCGGACCTCTACCGCAGTTCGCACCAGCGACTAAAATATTGGCATCGGCGAGTTCCTTCCCGACCTGCTCGGGGTCGTTGCCAACTATCGTTTTACCATCGACGAACGACATCGATGCCCATATCGGAATTTTTGGAGATATTTTTTTCGCTACACCTATTGCGAGCAGAAGTTCTGAAAGGTCGGCAAATGTCTCGAACAGAATGATGTCTATCCCGCCTTCGACAAGTGATGAAATCTGCTGAGCGTAAATATCCTCGATATCCAATTTCCCAATTTCCTCGGCGCTATCGAGCGGACGAGTCACCGGTCCAATATCTCCCGCGATAAAAATCTTTCTATCGACACTATCGGCGGCGCGACGAGCAATTCTGACAGCCGAAATGTTTATATCGACAGTTTTTGCTCCGAGGTCGAAATATTTTTCGAGAACATTACGATTTGCACCGAATGTATTTGTCGTGATAATGTCAGCACCGGCATTTATATACTCGCGATGAACTTGCTCGATTAAATCGGGATTAGATATGCAGAGTTCATCATAACAATGTCCTTTGGGAACACCTTTAAGATATAGGAATGTTCCCATCGCTCCATCGGCTACGAGAATTTTTCGAGATAATATTTGTTCTATTGTTTCAGACATTACTTTTCTTTTTTCATCTTTTCGAGCAGTGAATTCAGCGATTGTTTAGCCTGCAAAAGATTCGGGTCGAGTTTTATAGCGTGTCTATAAAGTTGCTCGGCTTGTTTATAGTCCCCTTTCCTTTCCTTAATTTGTCCGAGCCGCCAGAAAGCACCCGCAACCATATTGCCATCGGGATTCGATTTGATATATTGATTGAAAATTTTCTCCGCAGAATTCAAATCGCCAAGTTGGTATTTTATTTTCCCAAGTTGGTATTTTACGAACCAATAGTGTTCATTATTTTCCCCTTGTGCATCGAGAAAACACTGAAAAGTATGCTCCGCCTGTTTCAGATAGGATTGCATATCCATCGCTGTGAGTGCCATTATGTCGCTGAATGTCAATTTCTTACACTCCTGTTCTGCTAATATCCACAGGTCGGTGGTTTTCGATGTTATTCTCGCACTGAGTCTATCTTTGAAATCTTTCTCGGGAATTTGGGCAATTTCTGTTAGTCTATTCGCTATTTGCGATGCAAAATCAGAAAATTTTTGATATTTATCGCGGTTCAAAAGATATTTGTTATCTATTAGGTCTTCGATTTCTAAAAGATATTGAAATCCAGATTTGATACTTGAGAGGATATTCAATTCTCTGTGAAACTTATCTTGTTCTGTAGCATAGACAGCAATTTTTTCGAGATGATAGTAGACGGCATCTTTCCAACTGTCGAAAAAAGAGAAATATGAATTCAGAGGTTCGAGCAATCTCGCACTTTTCGCGAATTTCTGCCAATTAGCATCGACAACAGGTTTGACGAAATAGTATGCGAACAGTTCGCTTACAAAAATAGGTGTTCGGTGGATACAGAAATGAGGGATATTATCCTCAATTTCGGCTGGACCGATGACAGCATACAGTTTATCATCGTCGATTTGTTCGCCGAAACCTCCTGTCAAAATCGGCGATAGAATCACGGTATATGAAGATTTTTTCTCGCCGAAAAATTTTTCCAAACGACCGCAGATGTCATCGTTTGCTAATACATTGGAAATTGGCGAAGTAATTTTTTCGTAGAATTCTTTATTACTCTCGTAGAACTTCATAAATTCGGATTTTCGAGCAAAATCCCTCAAATCGACGAGCCAGTTCTGAATATTTTTTTCGAAATATTTTGAACTGTCGCCAAATTCGGCGGCGATGTCGTCTATCGGATATTCTATTTTCAGTTCGGGCGGATTTGTCAAATGCAAGAAAATTTTTTGTATAGCATCCCTTTTATTACAAGACTTACGCAGTTTTTTAAATGTCTGAATCGCCTTATGCTCGCGATATTTTCCGAATTTATCCTCGATTGATTTCGCGTATTTATTTTCAGGACTGTATATCTGGCTCAACTGATTGGAATTACTATTTTGAGCGAGATATTCGACAACGCCTAACAATTCGATTCGTGGGTCGGTTCTGACCACGATTTTTTTGTTTTGTGCGAAAATCGCAGAAAAAATTAAAAGTCCCAGCAATAACCTTTTCATTTTTTATCTCCCTTTTTATTATCATCATCTAAAAATGGCAATTCTGAACCTTTGAGTGCCTCGAGTTGGCGAAGTCTTTCCAGTTCGGTTAAAATATCCTCGAATTCCTCCACATCCTTAAATTTGCGATAGACCGAGGCGAACCGCACATAAGCAACCTCGTCGAGTGTGCGGAGATATTTCATAACGATTTTCCCGATTTCGATGGAGGAGATTTCTTTCACGCCGCTCGCGAGTATTTCCGACTCGATTTTATCAGCGATTTCCTCGATATCTTCCGCAGGGACAGGTCGCTTATGGCAAGCCTCACGGAGACCATTGACCAATTTATCACGCTGGAACTCCTCGCGTTTGCCATCGCGTTTGATAACCAATATCGGCGATTGCTCGATGTATTCATAAGTCGTGAACCGCTTTCCGCAATCGAGACATTCTCTTCGACGACGGATTACCTTGCCATCTTTGACCAATCGTGAATCGACAACTTTATCCTCGAGCGAACCGCAAAATGGACAGCGCATAAAATATCCTCCGAAAATCGAATAGACAAAATTTAGCACCAATCATTATTTTGACAATGAAAAAATTTGAAACCCAATTTTGAAACGATAAGTTGTTGTTAATCCTCTTCTTCGCATAAAAATTTCATATCTGGTTTCGGAAGGAATATAACGGGGATGTTAAGTTTTTCAAGCAATTTGTCGGAGAATTCATCGGGGTAGTTTTCGGCGACATATATTTTTTTCACGCCGGCATTCGCTAAAATTTTCGCGCAGGTGATACAAGGTTTTGTGGTGCAATATAATGTGGAATTTTGTGTCGATACACCGAAAAGAGCCGCCTGAATAACAGCATTTTGCTCGGCGTGAAGTCCCCAGCAAAGTTCCTGCCTTTCGCCCGATGGTATGTTCAGTTCGTCGCGAAGACATCCGATTTCATCGCAGTGTGGAAATCCCGATGGCGGACCATTATATCCTGTTGCGAGAATTCTTCTATCGCGAACCAACACCGCACCGACCTTACGCCTCGTGCAGGTCGAGCGCTTCGAGACAAGAAATGCCATCGCCATAAAGTATTCGTTCCATTCGGGTCGATTTATTTTTTTATCATCGGACATACCTTGATACACCTATGTTTGTTTTTCCAATTTGGTTGCCACATTTATTTTTTTATTTTTGTTCTCGCCCGAAAAAATGGTTGTGAATTTAACAGCGCCGAATGGACAGGAATTTGTGCAAAGTCCACAGCGGATACATTCGGGTGAATTTGGGTCGTCGTATACATTTATGTCAACAGGACAATTTTTCTTGCACACATCGCAGGTGGAGCACTTGGGCATATGAACTTTCATCTGCAAGATACTTATCTTATTGAAAATGGCGAAAAATGCACCGATAGGACATATCGCTCGGCAGAAAAACCTTTTGATAAAAATCGCGAGAAAAATAGTGACAGCAAGAATCACTATTTTAGACCAATACAAAAAGCCTGCGAGATGATGCAGTTCGGGTTTTAAAAGCATCTGCGGGATACCGCCCTCGAGAGCACCCATTGGACATATCTTACAAAATACTGTATCTGAAATCAAATAAGGGATGAGAAAAACTGTGAAAACAAGAAAGAAGTATTTGAGATATGTGAAAGCCTTAGGCAATTTCCATTTTGGGGTTGGAATTTTGTTCAGCAACTCTTGGATGAAACCGAACGGGCAAACCCATCCGCAGAAAAGTCTGCCGACCAATGCACCGACTATGATGAGGATACCGAGTGCGAACAAAGGCACAAAGCCTATTACCATAAAATGTTGTATAGTTCCGATTGGGCAACTCGGAATGGCACTTGGGCAAGCGTAACAGTTCAAAACTGGCACGATAATACCCTTAAATTTGCCCGTATAAAGATGAGGCTTGAAAAACCAGCCGGAGAAATAACCATTTATAGCCAAAGCGGAAAAAAAAAGTATAATATATCGAACTGTTGGAAGTGTTTTGGGTTTCATAATATTTGTAAAATTCTATTGTGAACAAATCTGTTAAAAGATATCGAGGGCGACGATTTACTACTTTGAAGCATCCCTCGATGAAATTTTTATCCTATTCCGATGCAAGATAGACATAATGTAGTGCCATTGGTTATAATCTCGGCGATATCCTGTAATTTCACACCCTCGACTATTAAAATTACGCCCGTCGCTATGGAAATAACGACAAGTCCAATTTTCAATATTTTTTTCATAATCGAGTAATGAAATTAGAATTTACCTAAATCTTTGAGCTCATCGGGAGTTATTGAAATCATATTTTTGAACTCGTTTGATGGTTTGAAAACAGGCACTACTCGTTCGGTAATCGGGACAGGTTCACCGGTTTTGGGATTTCGAGCCATCCTCGGGCGACGAATTTTGAGTTTGAATGTTCCGAAACGACGAATCTCGATATTATGTCCCTCGGACATAACCTCCTTGATGACATCCAAAAGCATATCGCAGATAACATGGACATCAGTTTTAGTGAAACCAGATCGTTCGGCAACAATCTCTACAAGGTCAGCTTTCGTCATAATATGCTCCTTGTTATTTGTTTATCTTCTTATAATATAAAAGGTTAAAATCCGAATTTATTTTGTCAAGCGTATTATTATTTTTTCTTTTGAACCTCTTTTTTTACATAGACTTTTTTCATAACCACCGGGGTTAGAGGTTTATCGTGCGAATCGGTTTTGACCTTAGCGATTTTTTGGACGACATCCATTCCCGATTTCACATATCCGAAAACTGTGTATTGTCCATCGAGAAAAGGTGTGGGTTTGAGCGTGATATAGAATTGACTTCCCGAGGATGCCTTAGATGGATTAACCTGGTCCGGCAGGCGAGCGCAAGCAACCGCCCCTGTCGTGTGTTTCAAATCTGTGATTTCTGCGGGAACAGTATATCCAGGACCGCCTCTGCCAGTGCCCTCGGGGTCACCGCCCTGAATTACGAAACCAGGAACTATCCTGTGAAATGTTAATCCATTGTAAAATCCTTTGTTCGCGAGTTTCACGAAATTCGCACAGGTTTTCGGTGCCTTATCTGGACGCAGTTCGATTTCGATATTCCCGTAATCTGTTTCGATTACCACGATAGGTCTACTGTTTGGATCCAATTTTACCTCCTCGGATACATTTTTAACCGCCTGCTTTGAGGATTTAGCAGTCGCTTTTTCATTTGTTTCCGCCTTTTTACTTTCCTTGCCACCACAACCGACTACCAGCATCAAAATAACGGAAAATAGCGTGAGAATTCTTAATTTCGACATTTTCAGTCCTCCTCTATTCATTGTTTCCTTCCCGTTAGCTCGATAAGACGATGTTATTGCCAATATTACAATTATTTGGAAGAAAAAACACTCTAACAGATTTTCTCTTCCCTAATCGAAATGTTCAAGTTCCCCTGTTAAATAAAGTTAATATTAAAAATTTTGTGGTCAAGAAGAAATGAAGTTAAAATTTTAGCGACTTTTTCACAATTAAAGGCAATAAAAAACGGCAGACATAGGTCTGCCAAAAGTATGAAAAGATGTCTTTATACTAATTATTGTTGAATTTGCTGGACGATTTCTTTTGCTATGCGGGTTTTATTCAAAGCATCGGAATATTTTCCACGCATATAATCTTGTTTCGCTTGCTGCTGTTTATCCTTAGCCTGTTCCAGAAGGTTTTTCGATGTTTCATCTTCTGCTCTGGCGGAATCGATAAGTTTATCTGTCATCTCGATAGCTTGATTGACGCTTTCTGGCGATGGCATTTGATTCGATTGCAAATTTTCCTGCCCTAAAATTTTTTTGGCATCACGAACTAAACTCGCTGCTCGACGATATTGTCGATTATCCAGAGCGATTTGCGCCCGCTCGATTAGTCCATTCACTTCGCTATATATCTCTGCTGGTGGTTTAATTTGAGCGAGTGCCGATTTTATCTGTTCGATTTCATTTTTTATAAACTCCGGCGAAAACGAACCGCCAGCGATTTTGTGAGCCTCTTGAGCCTTCTGCCTCGCCGACATCGTCATATCGGCAGCCGCACGAATATCGCCTCTATCGAATGCCTCATACGCAGATTTCTGCAATTTATTAGCAGCATCGAGTAACGCCTTCGCATCGGCAGGTATGTTGCCTCCGAATTCATCCTCGGTCTGTTCGATAATCTCGTCCGTGCGTTCTATAATCGTCATAATCTTTTCGGCATTAGCTCCGCCTGCGAGTATCGCCGAAATCTTACGAAATAGCGATTTCGCTTGTTTAGCCATCGAATAAGCGAGACGAGCATCACCTTTATCCAATGACGATTGTGCATTTTTGAACAAGTCCGAACCTCTATTGAACAAATCGCTGAGCGAATTGTCGTTGAGCGATGTTATCTGCGGTCCGAGTTTTTCCATAAGCGAACGGCATTGCTCTAATGCTCTTTTGGCTTTCCGAGTTTCCGAAGACTCGCTCCTTTGCACGGATAAGGCTTGCTGACATAAATTTTGTGCTTGCTCGGCGAGATTTTCCGCAGTAGTTAAATTCCCATTATCGTATTCATCTCTCGCCTGTTGGATAAGTTCTCTTGCCTGCTCGAGATAAGCGATTGCTTGCTCCGGAGGATTTTCACCTAACTGAGATGATACCTGTTCTATAAAATCCGAAGCCATATCGATTCTGTGAAGAACTCGCCCCGGACTCGAACTATTCCCCTGCCCGAATAAAACGGCAGAAACGAGTATAATAATTATTATCGACCTTTTCATAATATCGCCTCCAAATATTGCCTTTAATATTATCAATAAATTTCAGTTCCATAAAATATTGACAATTTTCGTGCCAAATTTTTCCACATATATCTATTTTGTTCAAGCATAATGAA
>CAYRNI010000002.1:23293-29307 GCA_964425665.1 uncultured bacterium | reverse complement strand
ACAATTTTCGTGCCAAATTTTTCCACATATATCTATTTTGTTCAAGCATAATGAAGTCCAAACATTATAGTAAATAATCGCGATGAAACAAGAAATAAAGTAAAAATATTCATATTTATGTGTTCGTATATGAGCAATTATGTCCCTATATGTCCACAGAATTAAGGAATGTGAATAGAAAATGTTCGACTTTGCATTTTAACTTCATTGACATCGCATCGATTCCGTTTATTTTTTGAGAACAGATTAAAAATTCTGAACAGAGGGAGGGAAAATGCTCGACGATGAAAATTTCCAAAGACTTTCAGAGATTGCCAGAAGAATTCGGTTCGATGTGGTGAAGATGACATATCATGCGGGTTCGGGACATCCTGGTGGTTCGATGTCGATTGCGGAGATTTTGACGATATTATATTTCAAGCATCTTCGACACAGACCCTCAGAGCCACATTGGGCAGATAGAGATAGAGTCGTTTTATCTAAGGGACACGCCTGCCCTGCATTGTATGCGGTTCTTGCCGAAGCAGGTTATTATCCCCGCGAGGAGATGTGGACTCTGCGGAAATTCGGTTCGAGGCTACAAGGACATCCCGCATACGATAAAGGTTTGCCCGGAATCGAGGTTTCCACAGGTTCACTCGGACAGGGATTATCTATCGCTGTGGGGATGGCTCTCGCATTTAAGCACCTCGACCATTCTGAAAAACGGGTATATGCGATTGTGGGCGATGGAGAAATAGAGGAGGGTCAGATATGGGAGGCGTTTATGTCGGCTGGACACTACCATCTCGATAATCTCGTCGCGATAATAGACAACAATGACTTACAAATCGATGGTTTCGTTCCCGATGTTATGAATGTGCATCCAATAGTCGATAAGGTGAAATCGTTCAACTGGCATCCGATTGTCGCCGAGGGACACGACTTAAATTCTCTGGACGATGCTTTCGAGCGGGCGAAACAGGTTAAGGGTATGCCCGTAGCGATTATCGCAAAAACTGTGAAAGGGAAAGGGATATCTTATATGGAGAATGTCGCAGGCTGGCACGGTAAAGCACCGAACCGAGAACTCGCCATAAAAGCGGTCGAAGAACTGGGTTTCCCCGCTGATGCGTTGGATAACGATATAGAATAATTTTTCAAATTAGGAATATGCCGAAAATATTAGGAATCGACCTCGGGACGAGATATATCGGTGTCGCGAAATCTGATGACAGCGGAAAAATCGCTTTGCCGAGCGATGTAATCGAGGTGAGAAATTTCACCGAGATTGTTCCCAAAATAGTCAAAATCGCAAAATCCCTCGGGGTTGAAAAAATAGTTATCGGATTGCCGCTTCACCTTTCCGGCGATGAATCCCGTATGAGTTCGCTCGTGAGAGAAATCGCCGAAAAGTTGAGCGAGCTCGGTTTAGATATTATCCTCTGGGATGAAAGATTTTCATCTGTTCAAGCGGAAAGAGCGATGAGAGAAATGGAGATAAAACCATCGCGGAACAAAAAGAGAATAAACGAGATTTCAGCGGTGTTGATATTGCAAACTTATCTCGATTCACAAAATAGAGAAAATTATGAACAGGAAAATTAAATATGCGATATGGCTCGTGATTTCGATTGTAATCTTTCTGTGCATCGGATTGGGATATGTTCTCTTTGCCGTGGACACATCGCAAAGTTTTCCTAAACCGATATATGTGGAGATACCATCGGGAGCGAACACTAATCGTGTGGCAAAAATATTAAGAGACAATAAGTTATTAAAATATCCGAAAATTTTCGTCTATACAGCGATGATAACGGGGATGGATAAAAAAATCAGAGCAGGGAGATTCCGCTTCGACGAACCGATATCGCTTTGGGAATTGATTAAGAAATTGTCTCGCGGTGGAAGTTTCGATATAGCAATCACGGTGCCCGAGGGTTTTACGATATACAAGATAGCAGGACTCGTCCATCGAGAATTGGGAATCGATTCGATAGAGTTTATCGCCGAGTGCCAGAACAAGGAACTATTGAGGAAACTGAAAATACCGGGACCCACCGCCGAGGGATTTCTTTTCCCCGAAACATACGATTTCCCCGAAGGAATCGATGCCGATAGCATAATATCAATTATGTTCGGTGAATTTCGCAGGCGTTGGAAACCTCGGTATTCGGCAAGAGCGGAGAGTTTGAAATTTTCATTGCTCGATGTTGTGACATTGGCATCGATAATAGAGTCTGAGGCACATCGTAAATCGGAGCAGCCGATTATCTCATCCGTCTATCACAATAGGTTGAAACTCGGAATGATGCTTCAAGCGGACCCTACAACTATTTATGGCTTAAAAAAATTCGATAAGCCTCTAACACTTAAAGACCTGGACAGCGATTCACCATACAATACTTATCGCCACTTCGGGTTGCCACCAGGACCTATATGCAACCCGGGCGAAGATGCTATCCGTGCCGCATTATATCCCGATTCGACCGATTATCTGTATTTTGTCTCCCGAAGAGATGGCACTCACATATTCTCGAAAACGATACAGGAACACCATAAGGCTATCGAAAGGGTGAAAAAACTCATTAGGACGAAAAGCAAATCTTGACTTTTTATTTTTTTAATATTATTATACAAAGTTAATAAAAATAAAATTGGAGATGTAATTATGTATTTAATAGGAATAACAGGTCCCATCGCTGCGGGTAAGACCACGATTGCAAAACTTTACGAGGAAACTGGTGCATATCTTTTGGATGCCGATAAAATCGGGCACGAACTTTTGGAAAGTAGGTCGATTAAGCGAAAGGTCATCGAGACATTCGGAAGAGAGATTCTCGATGAGAAAGGGAAAATCGATAGGAAAAAACTCGGCAGTATAGTTTTCGAGGACCGTGAGAAGTTGGATGAATTGAACGAGATAATGGAGAAGCCATTGGTTTCGAGAATCAGGAACGAAATAATAGAACTCGAAGAGAGCGGATTTCCTGGTATAGTTGCAGTCGATGCTGCTCTTTTGCCCAAATGGGACATTATCGAGGCGATGGATTTAATCGTTCTCGTCGAAGCTCCGAAATGGCAAAGAATGAATAGACTTGTTCGCCAACTCGGTTATTCTCAGGATGAAGCCGAACGAAGAATCGAGGTTCAGGAGGGGATATTCAAAAATTTTCATCCGCCACAGTCTATTATAGTGAAAAATAATGGAGATTTTATCGAGATGAAAGCCAATGCGATGAGAGCCTGGCTCGAAATTAAGGAAAAAGCGAAGGCTAAAATATAATAGCGATGGAAATCTTGATTATGCTAACTTTTTAGGAGGTTGAATTGAAAAAGGCATTGATAACAGGAATCACCGGGCAGGATGGCTCGTATCTCGCCGATTTACTCCTCGAGAAGGGCTACGATGTCTATGGGATGGTTCGTAGAAATTCCACAGAGAATTTCGAAAGAATAGAACATATTCGCGATTCGGTGAAGTTCGTATCGGGAGATTTGCTCGACCAGATGTCGCTGATGACATTAATTAGAGACATTCAGCCCGACGAAGTTTATAATCTCGCCGCACAGTCTTTCGTTCCGACATCTTGGAGTCAGCCCGTTTTCACAGGCGAGGCAACCGCTATCGGTGTTACGAGGATGCTCGAAGCTATCCGCTACGAGAAACCCGATGCTAAATTTTATCAGGCATCTTCATCTGAAATGTTCGGAAAGGTTGTCGAGATGCCTCAGAGCGAAAAGACACCATTTTACCCGAGAAGTCCTTACGGTGTCGCCAAGGTCTACGGACATTTCATCACGGTGAATTATCGCGAAAGTTACGGTATTTTTGCTGTTTCAGGAATTCTATTCAATCACGAATCTCCTCGACGAGGAAAGGAATTTGTAACGCGGAAAATCACCGATGGCGTGGCGAGAATCAAGTTCGGACTTTTGGATACACTCGAACTGGGTAATCTCGATGCTAAAAGAGATTGGGGATTCGCGGGCGACTATGTCCGTATGATGTGGTTGATGCTTCAGCAGGACGAGGCTGAGGATTATGTTATCGGCACAGGGGAGGCTCATTCTGTTCGCGAGTTCGTCGATTTGGCATTAAAATATGCGGGTTTCGATATCCGATGGGAAGGCGAGGGGTTGAACGAACATTGTATCGATAAAAACAGCGGTAAGACAATCGTCAGGGTGTCGAAGGAATTTTTCCGTCCAGCGGAAGTCAATCATCTTCTCGCTGACCCGAAAAAAGCTCGTGAAAAACTCGGCTGGCAACCGAAGGTCTCTTTCGCTAACCTCGTGCAAATGATGGTCGATGCCGATATTAAACGATACGAAAAACTGGCAAAATAATCATTATGAAAAAAATCTTCATAACAGGTATAGAGGGATTTGTCGGGAAGTATCTCGTAGAGGAACTGCAAAGAAATGGCTACGAAGTTAGTGGATTGTATTTTCACTCTGCTCCGATAGACCATCTAAAAGCATTCGATTTGCATTTATTTGCAGGAGATGTCGTCGATAGAGAGAATTTCTGGAGAGATTTAGATTACTTTCATCCCGATGCTGTCGTTCATCTTGCTGGTATGACATTCGTTCCGCAGGCGAACCGTAATCCGATTGACGCCTGGCAGGTAAATTTGATGGGAACATTGAATTTGTTGGAATGGTCTCGTCAAAAGAAACCCGATACGAAAATCCTTATTGTTTCATCGGGAGAAGTTTACGGTGCACCGAAATCTGAAAGCGAACTGCCTTTTACCGAAAATTCTTGTTTCAATCCGCAGAATATCTACGCATCGACCAAAGCCGCTCTCGATTTTGCAGCACAGCAATATATTAAAATCTGGGAAAGTCCGATAATCATAGCGAGACCGTTTAATCATATAGGTCCTGGGCAATCTGCGAATTTTGTAACAGCTGCTTTCGCTCGACAAATCGCTCGAATTATGCAGAGGAAACAAGAACCGATTGTGAGGGTAGGTAATTTATCCGCCGAAAGAGATTTTACGGATGTCCGCGATGTTGTCCGCGCGTATCGTCTATTGCTGGAAAAAATCGAAAGTGGAATTTTCAATATATGTTCGGGGAGAACGATAAAGATTCGGGCTATACTCGATAAGTTCATAGAACTTGCTGGAATCGATGTGGAGGTCGAAATCGATAAGGAAAAATTTCGTCCTGTCGATGTGCCCAAAATATTCGGCAGTCACGACAAACTCTCGAAATCGACAGGTTGGAGTCCACAGATTCCGATTCAGCAATCGCTGAGCGATATCTTGCGGTGGTGGCAATCCGTGGTGTGATTTCTCGCGACCATCTATCCGTTTCTTCACGAGGAAACCGCTCTATTTTTTTATTTTCCAAAACCGAGCATAATATTGATATATGGACCTATCAAACTCGTTTCCGGTCCGTCGGAGATTTTGGAATCCTCGATTTTCCAGTTCCCCACAAACGGGTCGAATGTATATCCCCCGCGAAGTCCGATTAGGAAATTTCCACCGAGCGAGTAATCTATTCCAATCGATGGATTCACCAGAAAACCTCCCGTTGAAAGGCGAGTTATACCAGTGGGTCCTTCGAGGATTTCATCGAACGAAAGATTATCTATCTCGGATAGTGTCAATGTCATATCCCCTTTTCCGACGCCGAGGAATGGATAAATACTGAAATTTGCCACCGAAACGATTGTATATCCGATATCTACGAACCATACGCTCGCACAGAGATTTTCTTTTATCGTGCCATCGGAAGATTTTACCTCTTTCCCCGACATAGTGGACCACTCGAAACCGAGCAGAAGATGTTTTTTTATCGTGCCGTGAAAACCGACCCCATAGGAAACCAATCTATTTGATATTTCCGTGTAATTATAGTCGGCGAGTCTGCCATTGAGTTCGTCGAGTTGTGGCATAGTTGTTCCCAGAAGAAAATAGAGACCATTCGAACCACTCGCGAAAGCAACCGACGATAAAACGATTATTAACACCATCGCTCCAAGCATTTTCATCTTTACACCTCCTGTTATGTTGAAA
>CAYRNI010000002.1:0-23193 GCA_964425665.1 uncultured bacterium | reverse complement strand
TGACAGATAAATCACACGACCTTTCTTTGCAGAACATCGTGCATATGTAAAAATCCGATGACTTTGTCGTTTTCCACAACGATTAGCGATGTTATTTTGTTTTCCTCGAAAATCCGCAATGCTTCCTCGGCGATAGCATCGGGTGAAATCGTTTTAGGGGAAAGTGTGGCGAATGTCAGAACATTCTCATCGAGAGGGTGGTCTATATCTGTCCTCTGAATCGCTCGCCTGACATCTCCATCCGTCAATATCCCGAGCAGTTTATCGCCATCCATTATCAATGTTGTTCCCAATCGCTTTCGAGTTATTTCCACTATCGCATCTCGCAGATTAGCATTTTTTGAGACGATAGGGATTTCATCGCCGGTGTGCATCAATTCCGAGATTTTGGTCAAGCTTCGCCCCAGCGAACCGCCCGGATGACTCGCGCGGAACTGTTCTTTCGTTATACCTTTCGTATCGACTATTCCGCAGGCGATAGCATCGCCGATAGCGAGCGAACAAACTACACTCGTAGTCGGTATAATTCCCAATGGGTCGCCCTCGGATTTCGTCGGGATAAGAATCAGAACATCGGAGTTTTTAGCGAGAGGCGAATTTTCATCGGCGGTGATACCGATAATCGGCAGACCCCACCGTTTGAACTCGCCGAGTAGAATCCCGAGTTCCTCAGTCCAGCCGCTTTTGGATATACATATGGCTACATCGTCATCGGAGATGACACCCATTTCGCCGTGAAGTGCCTCTGTCGGATGGAGAAAAATCGCCGGTGAACCGATAGATGTCAATGTTCCCGCTATCTTTCTCGCTGCTGCACCCGATTTCCCGAGACCTGTTACTATTATTCTGCCTTTGCATTCCGAACAAATCCGAACGGCATCGGAAATCGCTTCGGTTTGACCAGCGAGATTCGCTATGTTTTGACTCTCATCTGCCAAAATTTTTCGTATGGTTTGTTTGAGCATAATTTAACCTCGTTCGATTAGACTGGTTTTTCTCATCAAATCTCTCATTATATCGAACCATTTTTGCTTGTGAGCGATTATTTTTTTCGATTTTTCTATCCAATCTGTCTTTTCGAGCAAATCAAATACATTGTCGGGTGTCGCGATAGTTTCCAAAAACGAACCCGAACCGCTGGTTCTGTCGTCGTGAGCGATAAGTATCCCAGGCACTCCCGATGATGCTGCTGCACCGATTCCGTGAAGTCTCGTGCCGATTACGATGTCGAAATTTTTGTAGAACTCCAACATTTGTTCGGTATCGCTGGAATATAAAATCGGAGTGGACTCGCCAAAATTTTCCATCGCCTCCACAAAATCGGAAAAGTGATGGCAGATTATTTCAGCACCTTTTTCGAGAAGTTTCTGGTATGTAGGCAGAAGTTCAGAGAGTATTTCTTTTGAAATCGAATTTGCCCAAACTTTCGTTCCTTGAAATACGATGCCGATTCGTTTCACATCGGTTATCTGCTTAGCCTCATCGGAGCAGAACAATGCAGGACAAACTCCTCGAACCGCTCCGAATCTTTTTAACTGCTCTTGTGCCTCGTCGTCGCGAGTGGTGATGAGTTCGATATACTTTTCGATGTATTCCCTTTCCGTTCGATTCAAAACATTTTTCAATCCGACGCCGAGCAATGCCCCTGGAATTCTATTAGCCAATGCGTATCGATATAATATCGAATTTCGTCTGCCAGCCCATTCTGGTGTTCCCGCGAATATTATGAAATCGGCGACCTTAAAATTTGTCGGAAAGAAACTGTTGTCGAAATGCAAAATCTTTTTACCTCGACGATGTTGCCGTATTTGCATATCCGGTTTTTGAGCGAAAAGAAAACTGGTGTTTCGCATAATCCTATCGCCGAACGATGATGATGTCCGAAGTGCCGGATGACGATTATACAAAATTTCTGAATAATCGATATTCAGTGAGTTCAGAAGATTTTTTATTCCTATGAGTATGAATTCATCGCCGGGATTCCATCCGCGAGTGGATGAAAAAATGATTTTGATTTTATCGCTCATTCCACAATCTCCTCGAATTTCATAGATTTTTTAAGGTAGCCTCGTGCGAAATCTGTCGCTTTCATTATTTTTTTCCCAGCGGGTTGAATTTCGGTCAGCAAAATCACTTTATCGGCTGTATTGACCGCGATACCATTTTCGTTTTTTTGCCCGGTGATTTCTGGAATTTCTGCTATTTCGCCGGGTTCTCCGCTCGCCAGAACATCCGTTAGTTTCGACCGCAGTATCTTTACCATCTTACCGCCGAACTTTGCCAATGCTCCCGGTGTAGGCGAAAGCCCGCGGATTCTGTTATGAATTTTCTGCGAATTCCAATCCCAGTGAATAATTTGGTGTTTCCTCTTAATTCTCGGAGCCTTGTGCAGTATCTTTCCGCTCTGTTCCGATGGAGAAATTTCACCGGAGAGGTATTTTTCGATACTCTCGACCAAAAGTTCTGCACTATCCGGTGCGATTTTTTCGAAAATCTCGCGGGTCGTTTCATCCTGCCCTATTTCGAATTTTCTCTGCATCAAGATGTTTCCCGTATCCACCTTCTCGTCGATTATAAATGTAGTAATTCCGCTGGTTTTGTATCCGTTCATTATTGCCCACTGGATAGGAGCAGCTCCTCGCAGGTCGGGGAGAAGTGATGGATGCAGGTTTATGAAACCGCACTCGAAGATTTTTAAAAATTCCGGCGGCACGATTCGGAAGGAAACCATAATCCCGATGGGGACATCGTATTTTCGCAGTTCCGAATGGATTTTTGTATCTGCGGGGTCTGCGATTTCGATTACAGGCAGACCAAATTTCTGTGCGGCGAATTTTACCGGGGTCGGCATAAGTTTGTGTCCTCTGCCGTGCGGTTTGTCGGGATATGTTCCCACCGCACGAACCTCGCACCTTTCCAATCTGATAAGATTTTCGAGAACTATCGCCGAAAAGTAATCCGAACCTATGTAAACTGTTGAAAACATATGTCAAAAATAAAACAGATTTCAAAAAATTAAAACGATTATTGTAAATTAGTCCGATAAAAATGATAAAAAATCTCGACAAGTATATTTTGGGGAATATTATTAAGATGTTGAATGTTTTTTGGAGGTTCTTTATGGATAAATTTATTCGAATTGGAATGTTCCTAATTTTCTCTATTGCGATGGTTTTCGCAAAGCCTTCCGTAAATTTAATCGACGATGATTCCCAAAGCACAATATTCGAAGTAAGTTTTGACAATCCTGTGATAACGAAAATCGATGGAGGATTTTCGATACTCGGTATGGATGGCTGTGGTCTGCGTGGCGAGCGATATGGTCCGCAACTTTACGGAAAGGTTTTCAATGTCGCCGTTCCAAAAGAATCCGATATTTCGATAGATGTCGTTTCAGTGCGATGGTCGGATTGGCAGAAAATTACGCCTGCACCTCTGTGTTCGCTTACAACACATTACGGCATTATGGGACCTATGGATGATAAACTCTATTCCCGACATTTCGGCGGTAGCGCAAAGAAAACCTACGACCAGATATGGCGAGGTGTTCGAGTTATCGGAATCGATATTATCCCTGTGGAATACGATAAAAGGCTCGGCGTTCGATTTATGAAAAGTGCTGTCATTTCGGTTTCCCATACGGGCGGGAAATTACCCATTTGCGATAAGAGATTATACCATCCCGTTATGGGAAAGATGTATAAAGCATTGTTGGTCAATCCCGAATCGGCGATTCCTAAAAATTATGTTTGTTCGCGAATTTGGAATCCCGACAGCGGTGCGGAACTTCTCGTTATAACAAATTCGGACTATCTCGAAGATGCTCGCCCTTGGATAGATTGGAAGTTATTTATGGGAATGCCCACGATTGTCGCTCTGACGGATACTATAGGCAACACAGTTGCAGACATCAGCGATTTCGTATATAATGCTTATCATAACTGGGCTATACCGCCGATATATCTGCTGATTATAGGCGATACGGAACAAATACCGACTTACACCGATTATACATACATTATCGATGACCTTTACTATTGCACAGTGGATGGCAGCGATATTTTCCCCGATATTTTACCGGGTAGAGTTTCTGTGGACAATAACACTCAATTGCAGGTATTTGTCCGAAAACTGCTGAATTACGAGAAGGAACCCGATACCACAGACGATTGGTATGCACGAGCCATCGGTATAGTCCGCAGAGATGATTGTTCGTATATGGGTCCTGTGGATTCATCTTATGTTGCCGCTGTGGAATATGCGATGGAACAATGCAGTTTGGCAGGGTTCACATCTACCCCTGTATTCATAAACTGTGATGGTGTTACTTATGACGATTTCGCTCCATATTTTATAGCGGGTTGCAATTTCTCATCGTTTCGTGGACAGGCAGTATACGATTGGTGGTCCCCATTTGGTGGTTTAACCACTTTACCATCAGGGAAACGATTGCCGATTTATGTATCCATTACTTGTGCTATGGGGACCTACCATATGGATGATTATCCTTGCGAGTATGTCACTCGCTCTGGGACTGTGAGCAATCCCTCAGGCGGTGTCGCCTGGATTGGTCAGGGAAGATGTAGTGTGAATTCGTTCGAACGCTCGTCGCTTTCTAAAAACATATTCACCGGTTTTTTCGAGGAAAATTTGAATCAAATCGAGGCGGCACATCAATACGGAAGAGCGGCTATGTATTCCGAATTCGGCGGCAGCAATGCCGCTCGTGTGGAATACCAATCGTCGGGTCTCGTGGGAAGTCCCGAGATGGCTGCATGGACTGCTCCAATAGAAATACCAGAAGTTATTTATGTCGAAAATTTAAGTCTCGGATTTAATTCGGTAGGTTTTACTGTAAATCGTCTCGGAAATCCTGTGGAGAATGCTCGTGTATGTATTCATTTGGGGGATAGTCTTTACTATGGTTTGACCGATGTATCGGGTTTTGTGACTATAAATTGTAATGTGGATGTATCCGATTCCTCCGATTCTGCTATCGTTGTGGTCACAGGACCTAACATATATCCATATACGAATACTATACCGATTTCTATGCATGGGGTATGCATATCGCAGGTATCGGCGGAGATTTGGGATATAGTGGGCGATGGCGATGGTCTCATAAATCCTGGCGAAACTGTAGCACTCGTCCCTAAAATCACGAATCTCGGCGACACCACAGCACCAGAACTATCTGCCGTATTCAGAATGAACGATTCACTAATTACGATGCTCGATTCAGAATCTACATTCCCATCCATAGAACCTGGGGATACTGTCTTGGGTGATACTATCAAGTTTGAGGTATCCACAGGGCATCCCGCGACGAGTAGCGAGAATGTTATAATCCAGATATATTCTGATGAACTGGGAACATTTATCAGATATCTGAGTCCGCCGATTCAAATTCACAGGTTCGAACCGAATATTGTATCGTTCGATATTTTAGATAATCCCCCTTTCAATAACAACAATGGCAGAGTCGAACCTACTGAGCATATTTTTCTCTCCATCCTATTAGACAATCCAACCCAGGCGGATTGCTTCAATCTTGAAGGCAAAATTATAAGCAGTTATCCGTTTTTGACTGTGCAGGATTCGGCAGATTTTGGCGATTTGAATCGCGGTTTTAGCTCGGAATCGTATCCCGATTTCCTTTTCGATGTTATGCTCGAAGCCGAACCCGGCTCTACATATCAAATTCCACTCGTTATAACGGGCGAATGCCCGATGTATCCGTATTGCGATACATTTTTCATCCCCGTTTCCATCGCTCTTTGTTCGGATACCGTTCAAGGACCTGGACACTACGGATATTACATAATAGATGAGACGGATTATTCCTCGGGGCTCGCTCCGAATTACGAATGGAACGACATATCCGATTTCGCCGATGAAATATCGGGAATCACAGATTCCGATGATAATATAGTTACGATTCCACTTCCATTTACATTCAAATACTATGGGCAGATATTCGACAGCATAGCGGTTTGCAGTAACGGATTTTTAGCAAAACCGAGGACAACAGCGACCTCGCCGACTCCCGGCTACATACCTTCTTCATCCGAACCGAACGGTATAATCGCACCGATGTGGTCAGACCTCGCCCCCCATCGCTCCGGCGGTGGAGATATTTATTCATATTACGATACATCGAACAATCGTTTTATAATTCAGTTCGACAGCGTGGAGTATTATAACACTTATGGGAATGTTTCTTTCCAAATTGTTATCTACGATACAGCGAGTCATCCTACGCCGACCGGCGATAACGAGATATATTTCTACTACGAGCATATATCGACTCCCGATGGCTATGTTATCGGTATAGAATCTCCCGATGGAGTGGATGGTTTGACTTACTATACCTATCATTATCTTTCGATATCCGATTTGGCGATAGATTCAAAACGAGCGATTAGAATAACTACGAAAGTCCCCTGCGATACGCTTCCTCCGTGGCTTTTCTATTATGGTTCACTTTCGTATAACGATGTTGGTGGCGATGATGATGGCATTCCCGACCCGGGGGAGGAGGTGGCGATGAAATTCGAGATGAAAAATGGTGGCAGAGAATCTGCATACGGCACAGTCGCGAAGGCGATTTCCACAGAATTCATTTCGGCTGCCGACGATGAGAGCGACTTCGGCGATATCATAGTCGGTGCGGTCTCGGACAATTTTGCAGACCCGATTGTATTTACCATTTCGTCGCTGTGCCCTGCGGATACATATTTGGCTGTGCCTATTGCAGTTTCTGCAAACGATGGCGATTTCGAGGATACTCTCGCGTTCTATATACATATCGGCAGGAGAACAGGTATATCGACACCGAACAATGAATTTCCTCAAAAATTTTCGATTGCTCATATATACCCCAATCCATTCAATAGTTCGACAACTATCGAGGTCGATGTTCCACAGGGGAATAACGGAAAGCCGAGATTAAAATTATCGCTCTACGATATAACAGGACGGGAAATAAAAACGATATACAACGGCACAATTGCTCCGGGAGAACATAAGTTCGCAATCGATGGTAAAAAATTAAAATCGGGGATATATTTCGTAAAAGCGGATATCGGTTCTAAAAGCCACATCTCGAAAATGCTTCTGATTAAATAATTAGCAAAACGGTCGATTAGTCTGCTGGATAAAGATTTTTATTCATCCATTTAATCGCTCGCTCGATGCGTGATATTGTTTTTTCCTTACCGATTATTTCGAGAATTTCGAAAAGCGATGGACCTTTCATTATTCCCGACACAGCGAGTCTTATCGGATTTGCGACTTTGCCGAAACCGATTTTTTGTTTCTCGACATATTCCCTTAATAAATCCTCCAGTTTTTCCTCCTGCCACACAGGTGCGGACTTGAAAATCTCCACAGCATCGGCGAGCCACTGAACCGCCTGCGGTTTAAAATATTTTTTCACTCCCTTTTCGTCGTATTCGGTGGGTTCACGGAAATAGTAAAATCCAACTTCCTTCATTTCTGCCAGTGTTTTTAGACGAATTTGCATAGCCTTAGATATTTTTCTCAGATAACTTTCATCGCAGGGATTTTCATCGTCGCACCAATGCCATTGCCGATAAAATGGTTTCAATTTCTCGGTCAATTCGTCCACACTCATCATTCTGATATACTCGCCGTTCATCCATTTGAGTTTCTCGAAATCGAAAACCGATGCGGAGGTATTTATACCTTTCAAGTCGAATCTCTCTATCAATTCGGCTCTTGTGAAAATTTCTGTATCATCCTTCGGAGACCATCCGAGAAGAGCGAGAAAATTGAACATCGCATCGGATAAAATTCCCTGCTTTTCGAATTCGGTTATCGCTGTTGCTCCGTGTCGCTTGGACAGTTTCGACCTGTCCGCTCCCAGTATCATCGGCAGATGGACAAATTTCGGCGGTTGCCAGCCGAATGCATCGTATATCAAAATGTGTTTGCCAGCACTCGGTATCCATTCCTCTGCACGCATTATGTGGCTTATTTCCATCAGATGGTCATCCACCACGACGGCGAAATGATATGTGGGGTAGCCATCGGACTTTATCAGAACGATGTCATCGAAAGTGGAATTGTCGAAACAGATTTTTCCCCGCAGTTCGTCATCGAAGCAAGTTTTTCCCGTAAGCGGCATCTTGAATCGGATTACGGTTTTCGGGTCTGTGGGGTCGCTTTTTATATTTCTCTCTCGGCAATGTCTGTCATACATCGGGTCGAGACCTTTGGCTATTCTCTCCTGACGGATTTTTTGTAATCTTTCCGGGGAGCAATCGCAGTAGTATGCGAAACCTCGCTCGACAAGTTTTTTGGCATATTCATAATAAATTTCCAACCTTTTCGATTGAAAATAAGGACCGAAATTGCCGCCCACATAGGGACCTTCGTCCCAGTCGAGTCCGAGCCATTTGAGACCATCGACAATCGCATCGAGTGCCTCGGGTGTATATCGTTCTCTGTCGGTATCCTCGATTCGCAGGATAAAGACTCCATCGTGATGTCGAGCGAAAAGCCAGTCGAAAAGTGCTGTTCGGATATTCCCGATGTGTGGAAGTCCTGTCGGCGATGGTGCAAATCGAACCCTTATCATATTTACCCTCCAAAAAATTCAATCGTGGTTAAGAGCATTCAAAAAAATAGCCTTTATTCGGATTGCGCAAGAAAAAAGAAATATTCATTTTGCAGCGATTTCTCCATCGGCAAATACAGGGACGGTATCATCAGAATCGATTTCCCCTGCCTGAATAACATCTTTTTTCAATCCGAGTTTATCGCCGAGATACCTTGCGTGAACCGAATTTTTAAACATCCTCTCGATATCATAGCTGAAGTATTGGAATAGTATTCGAGCCATAGTGGTAGAATCATCGATATCGAGATTTTTTACTCTGGATGCGATTTTCTCGACTAACATCCCCGCACAATAGGTGTCCTCGAGGGAGAAAAATCTCTCCAATCCGGAGCAGGCGATTAAAAGTTTTTCAGGATTTTCAAAAATTATTCTATTCGCTGCTGCACCGACATTTCGGAGACTCGCTAAAAATATTTTATCTGCGAACCGACGAACTTTATTCAACATCACACTGCCATTCGTCGAGGCATAGATTATAACCTTTCCACCGACAGATTCTTCGGTGTATTCCGATGGCGAATTGCCCAAATGAAACCCCGGCACTTTCCTGCCTTCTCTTTCGCCACAGAGTATCGCGTTGTCGTATTTTTTTTCGAGTTCGAATGCCTCATCCAGAGTCGATACAGGAATAATCTTGCTCGCACCGGCGGAGATTGCATATAGCAATGTCGTCGTTGCACGGAGAACATCGATTACCACGGCGACATCGAAACTGCCATCGGATAGATTATCCAGCGACGATGGTGTAAGAATAGTTCTGACAATCATTTGTTTATCCGCACCGAGCCGTGTTTCCAAAATGGAGGTTTCACAACGACAGCGGGGATTTTTACATTTCTTACTTGAACCTCGAATGTATTGCCCGATTTAGATATCTCCGGGGGGACATAGGCGAGCCCGATTCCCTTTTCGAGCATAGGCGAAAATGTCCCGCTGGTGACGAAACCGACTTCATTACCATCCTTAAATACCTTGTATCCGTGGCGAGGAAATCCGCGCTCTTGAAGTTCGAAACAGACGAGTTTCCGTTTCAATCCCTGAGCCTTTGCATCGATAATAGCCTCACGACCGATGAAATCGCCCTTAGCGAGTTTAACTATCCAGCCGAGTCCCGCTTCATATGGATTGAACCGCTCGTCCATATCGTTGCCGTAAAGTGCATATTTCATCTCGAGTCTAAGAGTATCCCTCGCTCCAAGTCCGCAAGGTTTTATTCCGTTATTTTGTCCTGCCTCCATAACGGCGTCCCAGATTTTTTCTGCAACAGATGGCGACATATACAGCTCGAAACCATCCTCGCCCGTATATCCCGTTCGTGAAACGAGCATTTTCTCGCCTGCAACTTCGAGCTCGGCGTGATGATAATATTTTATCTGCTCGAGGTCGTAGTTGGTTAGTTTCTGCACGACATCCTGAGCATTAGGACCTTGAACCGCGAGAAGTGCGATATCATCCGAAGCGTTATACAATTCTACTCCCTCTGCGGGAAGATGAGATTTGAGCCAATCGAAATCCTTATCGAGATTCGAGGCATTTACCACGAGCATATACTTATCTGGCAGACGATATACCAACAAATCATCGACGATACCGCCGTTATCGTAGAGCATCGATGAATATTGGACTTGTCCGATAGATAGAACCGAGGCATCGTTTGTCGTCATTTTCTGAACGAAATCGAGTGCGCCAGGACCTTTTACATAGAATTCTCCCATATGCGAGACATCGAATACTCCGACATTCGTTCGCACAGCCTTATGCTCGGGAACGATACCCTCGTAGAACATCGGCATTAGGAAACCCGCAAACGGAACGAGTTTAGCGTGCAATAGCATATGTTTAGAGTAGAAAGGTGTCTTTTTGGCATCTGACATAATGAACCTCCATAAAATTATTTAAATTTCTGGAAAAATAATAAATCGAACTCGATGTGCAACTGTTTTAAAAAATTTCTGAAGATATTGTAGATGTTTATTTCTGTTCGCTAATCTTTTCTAAAATAACTACCAGAAAATTATTTTCTCATCAGTGGTTTCAGTTTCTTTGCGAGTGCATCGGCGTCATCTACGAGATAGCGAAGTCCTCTGGTGAAATCATCCGGCGATGTCGATAACCAAGTTTCATAAGTCAAATCTATATCCCCGTATTGCGAGTCGTATTGAGTTTTAATAAGCCCTGTCCGTTGATTGAATTCGAGACATTCCTTATATAATTCAGGCGGAAAATCGGTGCCATTTTTACCATCGATTATAGTAATTCTCGCTATGATAAAATCTTTGTTAGCACCATCCAACCGAACGAATATAGTTTTCGTGTCCGATTCTTTCAAATCGTCGAGCTGGATTGCGCAAAGTTGCTTCTTATCGTCGGCGATGTATGGAATACTAGTAGCATCCAAAAGTTTTTTCAATTTATCGAAATTCTGTGCGAAAATCGGTATAATTTCGAAAGCGAGTATAAAAATTAATATGGGGATTAGTTTTTTCATAAATTCTCCTTTTAAAAATTATTCATTTGTATTATATATATGCGAAATATAATTGAAGTCAAGGTTAGTGTTAAAAATGTTGCGTAAAATTCTTTTCATCGTCTCGTTTATCTGGTGGGCAGGGACTATTTTTCTGCTGTGGGAAGGAACTCGTGCCGCAGAGCAAGTCGATATACCCGATGTCGACATAGTGACAATCGGCAAGATACAAAAACAGAACTGGTATTCTATCTATTGGCAGGGTGAGAAGATAGGCTATAATTCGAAATCTGTTCGAAAAATCGGCAGCAGTTTTATGATTACAGATATGTCATATATGCGACTTCCTGTGGGCGGAGTGGTTCAGGAAATCTATGCTCGCTCGATTACCACTGTCGATTCCACATATGCGATTAGAAGCTCATCTTTTGACCTTAAAAGCGGGGATTACGAGGCTACCGCAGATGCGAAAATGAACGACGGTCTGCTCACAGTTGTTCTGAAAACAACACAGAGCGAGGATACGATGGAAATTCCTCTCGATGGGAAAATTTATCCTCCATCTATGCTGCCGGAGATGTTTATTTCTGCACGAAAAAGCGGCAAACGGTTGACACAAATCCCCACATTCGACCCGTTCACTCTTTCGAGAGTGTATTATCGAATACTCAGTGTCAACAGAAAGAGAAAAAATATCGAAGGTAAAAAGCAGGATGTCTGGGTTCTAATGACAGCATCGCAGGGAGTTAGTAGCGAGATGTGGATTTCCGATGATGGAAATTTACTATTCGAGAAAACGGCAAACGATTTTACACAATTCAAGGAAAATCAAGATGAGGCTTTGAGATTTGACCTTTCACATTCGGGAAGGAATGATATTTTGACCGGTTTTGCCATTCCCTCACAATGGTCGCCGTCGGTTTCCCCGAGGAAATCTAAATTTGCAAAATATAAACTTGAAAATTTTCCCAGAAAGTTGCTCGAGTTGGATGATTTCAATCAGAAAATTTCTGGCGACACTTTAATTGTTTGTTCCGATGGCTTCGATTCCGGTGAAAAACCCACCCCTGACGATACAGCGGAGGTCCCATTTATACAATGTCACGACAGAAGGATACAAAGAGCGGCATATAAAATTATAGGAAATTCATCGGATACAATCGATATGTTGATAAAAATCAACGATTACCTTTTCAAGAACATAAAGAAACAGTATCAGACATCTATTCCATCGGCGTTGGATATTTTAGATAAGATGCGAGGCGATTGCAACGAGCATTCTACACTTTTTACGGCGTTGGCTCGTTCGCTCGGTATCCCGACGAGAATAAATGTCGGGCTGGTATATCGTGAGGATGGTTACTTTTTCTATCACGCCTGGGTTCAGGCATACGCCTACGGCAAATGGCATACATTCGACCCGACGCTCGGACAATTTCCTGCCGATGCCTCGCACATAAAATTGATATCAGGCAGTCTCGATAAGCAGGTGCAACTTTTAAGAATTAGCGATGCCAATATACATATAGTCGAGGCAGTTGAGAAATGTGGGCAGTGAAAAAAATATCTATTCTCGGTTCCACAGGTTCTATCGGCACGCAGACTCTCGATGTCGTCGAGAGAATGAGGGACAAGTTCGATGTCTATGCTCTTTCGGCTGGCTCGAATGTCCGACTTCTGCGTGAACAAATCAGAAAATTCCATCCGAGATATGCCTGCATATCCGATAGCCGCAGCGCCGATATTCTGCGCTCGGAATTCCCCGATGTTGAGATATACTCCGGCGACGATGGTCTCACAAAAATTGCCTGCCTCGGTGATGTCGATATCGTGATAAACGCGGTTGTCGGTGCTAAGGGACTGGTGCCATCGTGGAGTGCTGTGGATTGCGGAAAAAGACTTTGCACGGCGAATAAGGAATCTCTCGTTATGTCCGGTGAAATTCTGACAAATCGAGCGAAAGAGACAGGGGCGATTATTTTCCCCATAGATAGCGAGCATTCGGCTCTTTTTCAATCTATGCTTTCGGGGAAACATAGCGAAATAAAAAGATTGATATTGACCGCATCCGGCGGACCATTTCGCGACAGCGATAAAAATTTCGACCATATAACTCGCGATGAAGCATTGAACCATCCTAACTGGTCTATGGGGCAAAAAGTTACAATCGACTCGGCGACGATGATGAATAAAGCGCTGGAAATAATCGAGGCGCGATGGCTGTTCGATATCGAGCCGGGGAAAATAGATGTTTTAGTCCATCCGCAAAGTATAGTGCATTCTATCGTCGAGTTTGTGGATGGCTCGCAGATTGCTCAGCTGTCCATACCCGATATGCGTCTTCCGATTCAGTATGCGTTGACTTATCCGCATAGATTTCCGTCGCCGGTGCATTCGCTCGACCTCGCAGAAATCGGAAGATTGGAATTTCATCTCCCCGATAGAGAAAAATTCCCTGCTATCGATTTGGCATATCGTGTTCTCGATGTCGGCGGAAACGCTCCGATTATATTGAACACTGTGAACGAACTCGCGGTCGGTGCATTCTTGTCGGGCAAAATCAAGTTCTCGGAAATAGTTTCGCTGGTGGTCGAGGCGTTGAACGAAATCCCGTTCTCGCGAGTGGAAACGATGGACGAGGTTATTTCTGCCGATAGAACCGCCAGAGAGTGGTGGAAAAATAGAATTCAAAAAATTTAAATAATCCATACAAATTGTAATAGCGATAATTCTTATGGAATACATAGCATACATTTTAGGCATTATTTCGCTCGGGTTAGGTGTTTTGTGTGCATTCGCAGGATATGAACCCAGATTATTATGGATTACGCTCGCATATACCTGCTTCGTTCTGGTTTTGACCGCATTTTATTTTACCGAGCGGGATTGGAAATCGAAATCGGCTAAATTTTTCTTCAAGAAACCATTGGGAATCGGGTTGTGGCTTCATCCACTGCTTTTGATTGTAGCTGCTACCGCTATTCCATTGGCGGAAAATGGAACAGGTCAGTTCAAAACTTTCATAGATGCTTTCGTCAGGATGCTTCTGCCATTTATTCCCGTGTATGGCTGGGAGGCTGGCGGTCCATCCACAGATACGGGAATTTTCATAGCATCGATTATGACCATCGAGTTTTTGACTAATGCGATATTAAACATCGGCACAGGACTTACGCCGACCTTACTAAAAATATTTAGAGGGAGAATGAAAATGGAATATGAAAATCATTTCATCATCTGGGGCGGACCATCGCACATAGACGAAATAGTAAAACAGTTGACAAATAAGGCTCTCGGCGATAAGAGAAGGGATATAGTAATTCTTTCGGAAAAATCTTTCCTCGACGAGGTGAAAAATATGGTTCAGGAATACGAGAGCGGAGATTACAAGATAACCGTAATCGAGGGTTCGGCGCAGGTGCGGAAAAATCTTGTGGATATAAATGCCGATAGGGCGAAATCGATAATTTTACTTCCTCCGGAGGATGAGCCGAAACCGCAACTTTCTCTTTTAAGTGCCGCCACGATTGTCAACGAGGTTTTGAGCGAACAGCCGTTAGATAAAAAGCCTGCGGTCATTGTCAAGGTCGATTCGCCCATATTGATAGAACCACTTCGCAAATTTGCGGATAAGGTAATTTGCTCATCCGTCAGAGAGTATTTACTCTTGGGCGAGGCAGCATTGAACCCGAATATTGTAGATATATATAACAATCTTATGACAATATCCGAGGACACGAACGAGTTCTATTTCGAAAAAATTCCGCAGAAATGGGCGGGAAAAGACTATATCGAATTGGCATCGCATATATTGAAAAAAACGCACGACAGCGATAATCCTGTTATGCTCGTCGGAATCGAACGAGAGGGAAAAGTATATCTGAATCCGACTGCGAAATCTATCGGAAAATTGAAGGACGGCGATAAAGTTATAGCGATGGCTTATAGATGTATAAGTGGAGAAAATATTTTCGATTAATGATTTGTGAAAATAGTTTGCATTTTTTTACTATAATATTATCATTGAAAATCATCGAACTATGCGAGGTGAGAATGCCGATAGAATTTACATTAGATTTCGAGAAACCGATAATCGACCTTCAGCGGAAAATCGAGGAGATGAAAGCGATAGCATCGCAGGATGGTGTCAATCTCGAAACGGAGATTAAGTCGTTAGAGACGAAACTGCAGAAGTTGCGAGTGGATATTTATAAAAATCTTACTCGCTGGCAGAGAGTTCAGGTTGCGAGACATCCGCGAAGACCGTATACGCTCGATTATCTTTCGAGAATCTCGCAAAATTTTATCGAAATCCACGGCGATAGGAACTTTCGAGATGATGAGGCTGTGGTCTGTGGTTTCGCGACAATCGATGGCAGGAAAGTAGCAATTATCGGTCAGCAGAAAGGGCACGATGCCACCGAGAATATTCGGAGAAATTTCGGTATGATGCACCCCGAGGGCTATCGGAAAGCATTGCGGACGATGAAACTCGCCGAGAAGTTCGATTTGCCAGTCGTTGTGTTCATAGATACGCCTGGTGCATATCCTGGAATCGGTGCGGAGGAACGGGGGCAAGCCGAGGCAATCGCTCGCAATATACGCGAGATGGCTCGGCTTAAAACTCCGATTGTAATCACGATTATCGGCGAGGGAGCATCGGGAGGAGCACTCGGTATCGGTGTGGGCGATGTTATAATGATGATGGAAAATGCGTGGTATTCGGTTATTTCCCCCGAGGGCTGTGCGGCGATTTTGTGGCGAGATAGAGCATTCGCAAAAGAATCGGCAGATGCCTTGAAGGTTAGCGCACCAGATTTGCTCGAACTCGGCGTGATAGATAAAATTCTTCCCGAACCCCCAGGCGGCGCTCACTCTAATCCCGATGAAGCCGCAAGAATAGTTAAGGAAAATATCGTAGCGGAACTCGATAGATTGAAAGATATACCTAAAAACGAACTCGTAGATAATCGCATCGAAAAGTATCGAAATATGGGAGTGTATGCCATTGGATAGATGCGAACTCGAGCGATGAATATCTATTGCTTTCGAGGGTCTTAAAATATTTATTTTTCAGTGAGGTTCTATGTCACTGCGTCTTTCTATATCTGGTGCGAGGGGAATTGTCGGCGAGGATATAAATCCCTGTTTTCTCAACGACTTACTCTTTGCATTCCACAAGTTTATTCCGCAGGGCAGTGTTCTGCTCGGAAGTGATACTCGCGGTTCAGGTGAACCGATTTCGCACATCATCGAGGGAATTCTGCGGATGCTCGGGCGAGATGTGATGTATGTCGGAAAATTGCCGACACCGACAATTTGTCTCGCTACAAAAGAACTCGGTTGTGCGGGCGGTATCGCTGTGACGGCATCGCATAATCCAGAGCATTGGAACGGGATAAAACTCATCGGTTCGGATGGTCTTTTCCTACCGAATGAATTTTGGAATGAGTTTGCCGATAGTAAATTTGAAAAATTCGATTTCGTCCCCTACGATAAAATCGGCGGGAAACAACTGAACTACGATTGTGTCCAGATGCACATCGAAAAAATTTTGTCGTTGCCCTTTATCGATTCTTTCGCGATACGAAAGGCGAAACTGAGAGTGGCTTACGATGGCGTCGGTGGAGCGGGACCCTCTGTAATGATACCTTTGTTCCAGAAACTCGGAGTCGAATACGGTGCAATCGGTATCGGAATGGATGGTAAATTTATCCATTCTCCCGAGCCTGTTCCGAAAAATCTCGATATGCTCGGAGATTTGGTGATGCACTATAATGCGGATATCGGTTTCGCCAACGACCCCGATGCCGATAGACTCGCTATTGTCGATGAAAACGGGAAACCTATCGGCGAGGAATTCACGATTGCTCTGGCTGTGTATCGAGTGCTTTCGCAGAAACTATCCGATGTCGTTGTTAACCTTTCGACAAGCACACTCGTGGATTTTGTAGCGGATAAATTCGGTGCGAAAGTTCATCGCACACCCGTGGGCGAGTATTGGGTGACCCGAAAAATTCTCGAACTCGGTGCAGAAATCGGCGGAGAGGGCAACGGTGGAGTTATCGTTCCAGCGGTTCATCCAGCGAGAGATTCTTTCGTGGCTGTCTCGCTTATATGCAGCCTTTTAGCAGAATCGGGGAAAAAACTCTCTCAGATAGTCGCCGAATTTCCACAAAAATACATTATGAAAGATAAAATTCCCTTCTCGGGCGATTTTTCAAAGATTGCAAACTCCATATTGGACGAGTTCTCTCCCGATGAGAAAATACTGACCGATGGCGTATGGTTTCGCACCGATGGTGGATTTATCCATATCAGACCATCGAACACCGAGCCTATTATCAGAATAATTGTCGAGGACTCCGATGAGAAAACAGCACAAAGTATCGTCGATAGAGCGAAAAATTTAATCGAAAAAAATATATGAAAACAATATATTTTGTGTATTGTTTGTTCTCGGATACCGACCGTATTTTTCAAACCGCAATCTATTTTAATCGAATGTAAATTGGAATTTCCGAAAATAAAACAAAAAAATTGACAATTGCAGTTCGATAGGATATTTTCAAAAAGAATATAATCTTAATGAGGTGTAAGATGGATGAATTTGTAATAGTCCTTGCAGGAGGCAAAGGTGAAAGGTTCTGGCCTGCCAGTCGAGTTAATCGTCCCAAGCAATTTCTGAAATTGGTCTCCGACCGAACTATGCTTCAGGAAACAATCGAACGCACTCGTCCAATAGTTCCGCTCGAACGAACATTTATCGTTGCGAATTCGCATCTCGTCGAACTTATGAAGCAGACTCATCCCGAAATACCCGAACAAAACTATATAGTCGAGCCGTTGGGTAAGAACACTGCTCCCGCAATATGTCTCGCGGCGGCGAATATAGTTGCGAAGTATGGCGATGGTATTATGTTCGTTCTCGCATCCGACCACTATATCGACCCGCCAGATATGTTCAGGGATGGTCTAAAAGCCGCAAGAGAGGTGATACTATCGGATGATAAACTCGTTCTGATGGGTATTCAGCCGACAAGAGCCGAGACCGCATACGGATATATTCGTGTCGATGACAAAATCGCCGAATACGATGGGATTAAGTGTTTTTCCGTAAAATCTTTCAAGGAAAAGCCTTCGAGAGTGAAAGCTCAGGAATTTTATCTCGCTGGCGATTATCTTTGGAACAGCGGTAATTTTATGTTCAGAGCGGGTAAAATACTGGATGAAGCTCGCAAATATCTGCCGGATTTCGCCGAATATATGCAAAAATATGTAGATAATTTCGATAAGCCAGAAGCGAGCAGTATATTACGCGAAGCGTTCGAGAATGTCGCCCCTGTTAGTATAGATGTCGCTATATTGGAAAAATCTGAGGATGTCGCAGTTCTTTGGGGTGCATTCAGATGGGATGATGTCGGAAGTTGGGGAGCTATGGAACGGATACTTCACAAGGACAAATTCAACAATGTGATTGCAGGGAAATCCGACCATTTACTTCTCGATACTTATGAAACAACCGTCTATAGCGATACCGATTCGCTCGTGGTGGCATTCGGCGTGACCGACCTCGTGATTGTCAATATGGGCGATGTCGTTTTGGTTATGAACAAAACTCGAATCCCACAGATGCGTGATTTAGTCAAAAAGATTAAGGACAACCCCGATTGGAAAAAGTATTTGTGAACTTAATCGAATAAACCTTATGAGTATGAGAAGTAAAATCGAACGACACATCATTGTTCTTATCGAGCTTTTGATTTTCTTGGTGATTATTTTCGCATCGGCTGGATGTATATATTTCCAAAAGAGCAAAAGAACAAACACCGAAGAGAAATTTCACTACACCATTCCCGAAGCCGCCGAAGAGATACCATCATCTGCGGTGACCGAACATAATCCGCCGAAACCTGTTCGTGAAAGCGCCGAAAATTTATTGACATCTAAAAATTCGAGTGAATATTCATTATCAAAATATAGCGGTTGGGGATATCGGGTTCAGGTATTTTCATCTCTTCAACAGGATGAATCTGAACAAGCGGCTCAAAAGGTTCGCGAAAAAATCGATGAGAAAGTATATGTAGAGTTCGACCCGCCATATTATAAAGTTCGAGTCGGCAATTGTAAAAGTTCCGACGAAGCTGAGGAATTGCTTAATAAGTTGAAAAGACTCGGATACCCCGAGGCGTGGATTGTCAGGGCAAGAGTTATCAACGAGGAATAAACTGTTATTTATACGAAATCAGAAAAGACGACGCTATTTATATAAGAACAATCGATTATGGGAGGTAAATTTATGGAATTGAAAATAGGAAAAGTAAAAGTGAAGATAATACAAGGAGATATTGCCGAGCAAGATGTCGATGCAATCGGTCTTGCTGCGAACGATAGATTATGGATGGGAGGGCGTGTCGCCGATGCAATCAAAAGAAAGGCAGGCGAAGATATCGAAACTGAGGCTATGAAACAGGGACCATTGAATATCGGTGAGGTGGCAATCACGAGCGGCGGAGAACTTTCTATAAATAAGATATTGCACGCCGTAGTTATGGGACAGGACCTCGCTCCAACTCCTGATACGATTCGTCGGGGAACTAAAAATTTGCTCGTTAAAGCGGACGAACTCGGTATAGATAGTCTTGCTATACCGGCATTTGGAACAGGGATGGCGAAAATTCCTGCGCGGGATTCCGCTCGAGTTATGGTAGAACAAATCATCGATGCCCTTTTAAATGCACAAAATTTAAAGGAACTTAGAATCGTTCTACATAATGAGGGCATTTATAACGCTTTCGCAGAAGAATTTTCCAAAAAATTCACCAGATAGCATAAAATACTTGACTTAATTGGAAATTAAAATATGATTCTAAAATAAAAATACTGGAGGGATGTTTAATGTCGAGAAGAAGAAAGGCACAAAAAAGGCAACTGCCCCCGGATTTCAGATATGGAAGTGTTTTAGTAACTCGTTTTATAAACGCTTTGATGAAGGATGGCAAGAAATCCACTGCTCAGAAATTGTTCTATGATGCTCTCGATATAGTCGAGCAAAAAACAAAAAAGAGAGGAATCGATATTTTCGAGCGAGCTATTCAAAATGTGCGTCCGCCCCTCGAGGTGCGAAGTCGTCGTGTCGGCGGTGCTACTTATCAAGTGCCTACCGAGGTCCGCCCGGATAGACAAATCTCTCTCGCTATAAGGTGGATATTGAATTATTCGAAAAGTCGTAATGGCTATGGAATGGCGAACAAACTCGCCGCAGAAATTATAGATGCATCGAACAATCAGGGCGGCTCGATAAAGAAAAAGGAAGATACCCTAAAAATGGCTGAAGCTAACCGAGCATTCGCTCACTTTAAGTGGTAATACATTATAATTTTTTTCGATAGTTTTTGGACGGCTTAAATTATGAGCCGTCTTTTTTATTTGCCATTTGATATTTTTTGATTATAAATAATTCCTGAATCTGAAAGGCACTAATATTATGGAATACGATATAAGTAAAATCAGGAACATCGGCATAGCGGCACATATCGATGCTGGCAAAACCACGACCACCGAGAGAATTCTCTACTACGCTGGGAAAATCCACAGAATCGGCGAGGTGGATGATGGCACTGCACAAATGGATTGGATGGAACAGGAAAAAGAACGAGGTATCACTATCACCGCCGCCGCAACTACTTTATTCTGGAAAGATTGTCAGATAAATCTTATAGATACGCCAGGTCATGTAGATTTCACTGTCGAGGTGGAACGCTCGCTTCGCGCACTGGATAGTGCAATCATCGTGATTTGTGCCGTCAGTGGTGTCGAGCCGCAAACGGAGACAATCTGGCGACAGGCAAACGATTATAATATACCGCGAATCGTTTTCGTCAACAAAATGGATAGAATGGGCGCAGATTTCGACCGCGCTGTCCAAATGCTCGAAGACAACCTCAACGCAAACGCTGTCCCCGTCAATATACCAATCGGCGAGGAGGAAAATTTCCGCGGAGTTATCGATTTGATTTCGATGAAAGCACTCGTCTGGAAAGATGAAAGTCTCGGCGCAGAATACGAGGAAATCCCTATTCCCGACGAACTTATCGACGATGCAAAGTTCGCGAGGGAACATCTTTTAGAATCCATCGCCGAGTTCGATGATGAACTGCTCGAATGTTTCCTCGAGGAAAAAACTCCCGAACCCGAACTTATCATTCGGGCAATCCGAAAGGGGACCATACATCATAACTTTGTTCCTGTGTTTGTCGGTTCGGCGCTGAAAAATAAGGGTATTCAGCCGCTCCTCGATGCCGTTGTCGATATTCTCCCCGCTCCTGTGGATATTCCACCTGTCAAAGGAACTCATCCGAAAACCGGCGATACAATCGAGCGGAAACCCGATGCCGAGTCTCCATTTTCCGCACTCGCATTCAAAATCGCTACTGACCCGTTCGTCGATAGATTGACATACATCAGGATATACTCCGGTTCGATTAAAGTGGGCGGACAATATCTCAATCCACGAACAGGTAAGAAGGAGCGAATCCAAAAGATTTTTCGGATGCACGCCAACAAGCGAGTAGAACTCCAAAAGACATTCGCAGGCGATGTCGTCGCCGTCGCTGGATTGAGAACAATATCCACCGGCGATACACTTTGCGATATTCATAAGCCCATCGTGTTCGAGTCTATGGAGTTTCCCGAGTCGGTTATTTTCGTTGCTGTTGAGACTAAATCGAAATCGGATGAGGAGAAACTGTTCAAAGCATTGCAGCGTCTCGAGGATGAGGACCCGACTTTCCATCATCGCATCGACCAGGAAACGGGACAGACTATTATTTCCGGTATGGGAGAATTGCACCTCGAGGTTCTCGTGGAACGGCTGGTTAGAGAGTTCGGTGTCGAGGTGAATGTCGGCAAGCCGCAGGTGGCATACAGGGAGACGATAACATCGTCGGCTCGCTCCAAATATACGCTGGACAAAATTTTAGGGAATAAGCATCTATATGCGGTTGTCGAGGTGGAGGTCGAACCTGGTGAAAAGGGTTCGGGGCTCGTTGTCGAGGATGTGTTCTCATCCGATATCGAAATTCCGCAGGCATTTCGGGATGCCGCCAAACGAGGGATATTATCCACTAAGGATAGCGGACCCATCGCGGGGTATCCACTTCTCGATATGACCGCAAAAATCACCTATCTCGAATTCGACGAGGAGCATTCCACCGAGATGGCGTTCGAGATGGCATCCTCGCAGGCGTTCTCGCAATCTGTTCGCGATGCCAACCCGGTGTTGCTCGAACCCGTGATGAAAATCGAGGTCATCGTCCCCGAGCAAAATCTCGGCGATGTTATGGGAGACCTGTCGTCGCGAGGCGCCGAACTGCAAGGTATCGACCACCGAACCGACGGCGAGGTAATAAATGCCATCGTGCCTCTGTCAGAAATGTTCGGATACACAACATCGCTTCGCTCATCGACTCAGGGAAGAGGTTTTTTCACGATGCAATTCTCTCACTACCGAAGACTCCCCGAAGCAAAAGAGAAAAAACTCCTGATGAAAATTAGAGGGTATTAAAAGATATTTTTTCTATTAAAACGAGATAGCAAATTAAACCTCTACAACCGCAAATATCGTCGCGAACGAATTTGTTCCGTGTGCTTTGCTCATTTCAGCTTTTGCTTGACATCGGTTGTAAATTTATTATATTAATATAAAATAGTGAAAAAACTTAATAACCGAATGCAATACAAATTCGCCAAAACAATCTGGGGATAAGATATGTCCGTTGTAGTTGACGAGACAAAATTAAGGGAAATAATACACGATGAAGTCCGAAAAACTGTTCGTGAATTGCTCGAGGAATTTGAATTTATGACTGAGGAAGATTACCTCGACAGAGAAGAAGCGATGAAGCAACTTAAAGATGGCAAAGTTGTTGATTGGGATGATTATGCGAAGCGTGGTAAAGCATATAAGAAATGATTTCTTTGATAAAAAGCGGTTGTATTACTTTTTCAACTCGGCAGAAGTAAGGACTTTAAGGAAAGGAGATGTGGTCGATATTATTAAGGAAACAGAAAATTCATTCAA
>CAYRNI010000001.1:44991-47778 GCA_964425665.1 uncultured bacterium | reverse complement strand
ATGAATTATCAAAATTAAGGAGAAATAATGTCCGTTCCGATTTTCGACCTCAGAAGACAGTATGCAAAAATAAAGGATGAACTCGAGCGAAAAGTTTTGGATGTTCTTTCCAGCGGGATGTATATCGGCGGGAAAGTCCTCGCGGATTTTGAAAACGATTTCGCACGATACTGCGGAACAAAATATGCAATCGGCGTGGCATCGGGAACGGATGCTTTGATGATTTCTATGCGTGCCGCCGGTGTGAGTCCTGGGGATGAAGTCATCGTTCCATCGTTCACATTTTTTGCAACAGCGGAATCTGTCGCGAACATCGGTGCTATCCCTATTTTCGCAGATGTCGACTACGAAAGTATGTGCATCGACCCAGAAAGTATCGAGAAAAAATTATCCTCGAAGACGAAAGCCATAATACCTGTCCATCTGTTCGGGCATCCCGCGGATATGAGTGCAATAAATGAAATCGCATCGAAGCACGATTTGATAGTAATCGAGGATGCCTGCCAATCTGCTGGTTCGCTTTTCGATGGTAAAAAAACAGGTTCGCTCGGGACAGCGGGGGCTTTCAGTTTTTACCCGACAAAAAATTTGAGTGCAGCAGGCGATGGCGGAATTATTACCACAGATTCCGATGAAATAAATGAAATCGCTCGGAAACTTCGTTCTCACGGAGAGTCGCAAAAATATCACAACGAGATGCTCGGCTACAACTCTCGTCTCGATGCCATTCAGGCGGCGGTGCTTTCTGTGAAACTCGCTCATCTCGATGAATTTAACCATATGCGAAGGCAACACGCCAAATATTATTCAAATCTTTTTGAAAATATCGAACAGGTTAAACTGCCAACAGAACTCGATGGTATCTATCACACATATCATCAATACACTATTCGCGTGCCATCGGAACACAGGGATGAACTCGCGGATTTTTTGAGACAGAACAAAATCGGGGTGGCGATATATTATCCTGTGCCCGTTCACAAACTGGGACCATTTAACGGAACCGCAGCCGATAGCGATTTGCCGATTACTATGCGTCTTTGTGGAGAGGTTTTATCTCTGCCGATTTTCCCCGAACTTCGCGACGATGAAATCGAGGAAGTTGCAACAGCAATCGTAGAGTATTTCGAAAGGTAAATAATCTGTGTCCTATTTAATTTTTCACTGGATATGAAAAATCTTTCTATCGAGAGAATAGTTCGTTATTTCGAGCGAATCGGCGAGCCAGATTACGCCGAATTTATGCGATGGGATGGAGTTGTCGGTAAAAAAATTCTCGGTGTGCGGATGAAAGAAATTCATCGCTATGCGAAAGAACTAATCCCATATTTGAATTCGGATAACGAACTCGCATATAACTTTATAAAATCGCTTTGCACAAGCGACATTCGGGAGCTCCAACAACTCGGTGCATCGCTCCTCAAGCAGATAAATCCTAAAACATTCGGCGAAAAATTGCCCGATTTACTCGATGAAATTATACCATCTATAAAAAATTGGGAATTTTGCGATACATTAGCATCCGTCGTCGCCGGTGAAATTCCGTTCGGTAAAATGGTAGAATATGCCGGTGGCGATGAATGGTCTGCGAGGTTCGGTTTAGTATGCTCGATTTTTGCGATTAGAAAGGAACTCGACCTAAAATCTGCGCTCAAAATACTCGATGTAGTAATCGAAAAAAATCCAATGCCATCATCGCAGTTGAAAAAAGCGATAAAATGGGCAAAGCGGGAATTCACTGCAAAGCAATAGCACAATAGGTTTAACACACCGCACTAAAAATAAATATAAATAAAACTTGCCAGAATGCATCCTTAACATTTATTTAACATTATATTAAAACTAACACTTGAGGGGGTGTTTGATGAAAAAGTATGTTCTGACGATGTTATCAATCTTCTTATTTTTACTTTTTATCGGTGTCTACACCGGTTGCAGTAAGGATTCGAATGATGGTGGCGATGATAACACCGAACAACCGCAAGATGTCTACTACGAACCCGATATCGACAATTCGTTCATCGATACGGTGACGACCACCGATACTGTTCCAATCTACTCTATGACATTAAGTTCTGGTGATTCTATTTATTCTGGCGATACTGTGGATACGAGAGTTCTCAATATTTCGGGAGTGATTCCCGACTATACGAGTTCGAGCGCAAAATCGCTTACGCAATCCGACACGACAATCTATCTCGATGCCGATGGCGGTTCTTGTATGAATCCAGGTCCTTGGAACGCATCGGATACATTTACCATAGGTTTTGCGCAAACTGTGACACTAAGTTATCACAATGAAGGTGTTATGTGCACAGGCGACTATGGTTTTACACTAACTATTAAGGATTTAAGCGGAACGACTTATTGGTGCAGAGACCTCAATCAGGGAACAGGAATAGATATAGACACGACTTATGGTTCGCTCAATCTTCCACCTGGAACTTACATAATCGACCTTTCCACTGTGACAGGAACTCACACATACGCAAACCTCACATACACTCCTGGGACAGGTGGAGTATTGGGAGCGATGCTCGTGGTATATCAAAACGGGAATTTGTATCCGATATCTGAGGCAAATCCGGGTGATAACTACAACTACACTATCGACCTTATCCGTGGGAACAACACAATCAGAATTCTCGTTGTCGGCAATTTCGACCCATCGGCGCAAATAGATATCGCAAATATTCTTGGTGCATCTGATATCATCGACATTTTCTGCTTGACCGACGAGATAGCAATACGGGCGGTTTTAAGCTGGCAGATAGATAATTCCGATGT
>CAYRNI010000001.1:29957-44891 GCA_964425665.1 uncultured bacterium | reverse complement strand
AACGAGACTACGCAGAGAAACTACGGTCCGACAACTTTGACCGATGACCAATTTTGGATTGTCACAGGAATAAAAGTTACGGATGGCGTCGCAGAATTTGCATCTCCGCCAGACTCATCATCGCTATTTTCACAACCGACGATGGCGAGAAGAATACCGTCGAAAAAATGATAATACCGATTGAAGTAAAAAAACCCCTGTCGTAATAACGATGGGGGTTTTTATTATACTGAAATACAAAAAGTTATTTATTTCTGTTTTGTTCCAATTTGTCGATAATATGCATCAGAACATAGCGGTCAGATTTTGGCAGTCGAGAAATTCGCTCAGATAGTTCACTTTGCTTGATTTCTTTCGACCTAAAAATTTTCATCTTCTCAGATACCTTACTGCGAAGTTTTTTTATAAATTCTTCTTCTGTCAGTTCGTTTGGATTGTCGCCGTTGATGAGATAATCGGTGGTTGTTTCAAAAACAAGTGCCAGTTTTTTAACGATTTTGTAGTTGGGAAGATTTCTATCCCGTTCGATGAACGAAATCAATCCAGCAGACCTTCCCACCAATTTTGCGAGCTCCCTTTGCGAATACGAATGGGCTATTCTCAATTGCCTTACTCGTTGTCCAAAGGTCTTTGCCATCTTAATCACCTCACCATTTCAAATATAATTATTATTTAATAATATATAATTTTTTAATTTTTGCAAGATTTTTCAAAAATTTTTTTTATTCGAGTAGGGTAGTAAAAAAGAACGAATAAAATAAATCGAATCGTATCCAATATGGAATTGAAATGACTCTCATTACCATTGTAAATTGTCGGTATAGGGATAAATTTTATATTCGCACCAATTCTTGCAGATTCGATTAAAAGTTCGCTTTCCATTTGATACCGGTCGAAGTATAGATGTGATTTTTCGATAACCCATCTTCGGATTGCTCGGAAACCACATTGGCTATCGAGAAATTTTTTTCCCGCGAGCAGCGAAACAAAAAAAGAGGATAGGAAATTGCTAATCTTCCGTTCTATTGGCATAGTTTTAATGTCTTGCATTCTATTCCCCACCACCAGGTCGGCGCCATTCTCCAATTCCTCGATAAATTTCGGTATATATTCCGGTGGATGCTGAAGGTCGGCATCTATTGTGATTATAGCATCGTAATCGCTTCGTATTGCCCATCGGAAACCTGTTCTCAATGCAAAACCTTTACCGCGATTTTTTTGATGCGAAATGAATTCTATATTATTCTTCTTGCAAATTTCCACCGTTTCATCTGTCGAACCATCATCGACTACCAGAATATCTTCCTTTGGAACAATTTTCATCAATTTCTCGAAAAGTTTCGGCAGTGTTTTTTCACCTTGATATGTCGGAATAATCACACAGAAACGCATCATTGCCCCTGGATATTAGAACTTTCCTTTCCCTTTTCCCAAACAATATCCTGCCAGTGTTCGAGAATTTTTGGTGGAATATAGTTGACTGGAGCGAACTCGCCTCTTCTAAATGCTATAATCAAATCGACGATTTCTCTCAATGCTCCCGCACCGCTATTTCTTCGGCAGACATAGTGAGCGAGTTTTTTAACCGCAGGGTGAGCATCCGCAGGCGCCGCCGAAAAACCGACCTGCCTCATTACATCGAGGTCGATTAAATCGTCACCGACAAAACCGAATGCCGAATCGGGCAGCTTCAACTCGCTTTTCAATTCCTCATAAGCAGGGAGTTTAATCGGATACCCCTGCAAGACGAAATCGATTCTCAGTTCCTTCGCCCGACGCTCCACGATATCCGAACTTCTACCTGTTATTATCGCAGAATAGAGACCGAGACCATCGAGCATAACCAAACCGAGACCATCCTTGACATCGAACCTTTTCTGCTCATCGCCAGATGATGAATAAATTATTCCTCCCGATGTCAGAACGCCATCGACATCGAGAATCAGAACCTGCAAATTCTTTAATATCGGAGCGAGATTCTTAAATCTCATCCGGAACCCTCCACAAGATTTCGATTTAATTAAATATTCAGCGTGAAATCGGAATGTCAAATAAAATACAAAATTAAAATCCGGCTCTATCCATATTGTTCACGATGATGCGGTTTTCTACAATTAGTTAAAATCGCTCGCCAGCCGAGTTCCAATCGATGTTCGATTAGGCAAAACTATTCGAAATAGTTCAAGAGTGAAAAGTAGGGAAACAATCGAAAGATGTTATTTCAACAATATCAGTTTTCTCTCGGTAGTGAATTTATCTGTTGTAAGTCTCGCAAAATATAATCCTGAACTTCGATTTCCGCTCCATATTATTTTTTGGCGGGGTTTCACATCGAAAGTTTCGAGAACTTTGCCCGATACATCGACAATCTGCAAGATACCGCTGTCGAAACCATCGCCGACACCGATTTCGCAAGCGGAATTAAACGGATTAGGCACAATCGCAAGCGAAATACTTTCAGGTTTCTTTTGTTCCTCGACAGCAGGAGAAATATTCAATGAGACATCCATATAAATCAACTCGTCATCTGTGAGCCATTCCTCGTTCGATGCCACCACATACCAGACATCTCTCGTGGGAAGTTCGATTGTGAAACTACCCGAATCCACCCGAGAATTGTATTCATATCCCTCGAATGCCCCACCCGAAAGATACTGAACGAAATTCGCACTGTCGCATACGAAGACCGTCATTCTGCCATCGGGGGATTTATACGAATATGTTCCATTTTGACTATCGAAAGTTGCCGGTCCACGAATGTATTCATCGAGAGCGGAAAAATGAACCCGAATTTCTCTCGGTCCGCTCGTGGTAGTCAGTTCGGTTATGGGAAGATTGCTCAATGCTCCCGACAAATCCACCGATGCAATATATGTTTCGCCGGCAACGGCATAGGTTGTGCCTAGTGTTGGAAATGCATTCACAGTGCCGGCATCCGACGGATAACTGCCGATTGGCGAATCGACCCTGAAATAATAAGGGCAATTATCCCCCATACTGACAACAACTCTTCCGTTCTGGTCTGTGGCGCGAATATCGGCAACATACAAGCCCGAAGTATCGTAATATGAATTCGAGGCAAAAAGCACCTGCGCGCCAGGAACAGGATTTCCATAGACATCCAGAACCTCGACAATAAGTGTGCACACATAAGTATATGCAGGGGTTCTATCGACCATATAGCCATCGCCACGCCAGGTCAGTGCATCGTTTATATTCTTCGAGCCTCCTCTGTCCGTGTCATAGCCGCCCCAGGATGGTGCAAGAGATGTCACTCCGCCCCATCTATCCACCTGATAGCAATGCCAAACATCTTCCGTCCAGAGTTCACCGGGGAAACTATCATCCCAGAACTCGTTCCACACATGGTCTTGAAGCATCGTCCCCACGCAGTTTATAGGCAATAGAGCGGTTCTTCCTGCACCGGCGAGCAAATCCTGAACCTCACCGCAATTGCCGTAATGCGCAATCGCTATTTGATTCGGCTGAATCGGACGAATACTACCAGGAGGCTCGGGCAACATAATAGAAACCCAAGCACCGAGTATATCCAACGCACTGCAAGTAGAATCGATTGTTCTATCCGATGCGAGAACTGTATCGTTTCTAATCCACATAACCTTCGCCATTTTCATCCAATCCGCGAGCAGTGGATATTCGCCACCGTTCGTATAATCCCAAGTCGATGATGGATTGGACCACAAAAACTCTCGCCAGAAATAATCGAATGTCATCTCTCTCGTATCGTAAGAACCATCACGCATTTTGGGTGCTTCATCGGAAAGTTTCGGATGAACTACATACCAATAGTATATATCTCTTGGAATTTCGAGAGATGTAGTATCCGTGAGGTCTGCGGAGACAACTCGATAAGACGCGGTAGTGAACCAATCGTCATCGTCACCGTAGTCGACGAGTTGGACATACTGCAGAGAATCTGCGACACGATATATCCATTGTGAATTAACAGATAGAAGCTCGGGGTCGAACCTATCATCGGTCAGCGACTGTGGCGACATATGCGCCGCACAAAATGCAACCTCGTCGATTTGTTCATCGGGAACCGACAATATCACATCGGCGAGTTCGGATGCTCTATCCGATGGCAGATGGCGAAACGATTGATACAGGTCATCTCGAAGCCATTTGGGAGAAATATTTATCGCGTCGTAGCAGTTATCCGGCAAACTATCACGCATATCCACTGCCCGAACGCTATCCGATGATGCATCGACTCGGATATATACCGCCTCACCCGGCAAAAGAACTGTGCGAATAGAATCCTCCGAGAGAGACTCGAAATTATTTTTAGATGGTTCTTGCAGGTTCGGACTCGGTTCAGTCGCCCGAAGATACGGATAAACATCCATAGATTCTGCTACTTTTGTCAAACGCTTCGGAGACGATGTGGTAATCCCCGTTGCAAAGACTATAAATGGAACACAAAAAATTGAAATATATCTCCACATAAAAACCCCCTGTTGTTTTCAACTTAAAATCTGCACTGCAAAGAGCAACTCTTTTCCAGTCAATATATGCGGTGCGATGAAAATACCGGCTTATCAAAAAATTTACGCAAGAAAACACTCTAAGGGCGCCATTTACGAAGCACAATTGTCGCATTATGCCCGCCGAAACCGAACGAGTTCGAAATAGCGATTTCTGGGTCGGCTTTCACTTTCTCGAAAGGTATATTCAATCCCTCGGCTTCGGGTTCGAGATTTTCTATATTTATCGATGGATGTATCCATCCCGATTGGAGAGACATCACAGTAGCAACGAGTTCGGCGGCACCAGCAGCACCGAGCATATGTCCTGTCATAGATTTTGTCGAGTTAACTAATGGACTCTTTTCTCCTGTGCCGAATACCGACTTTATCGCCTTGCATTCACCGACATCTCCAGCAATAGTCGATGTCCCATGAGCATTTATATAATCGACATCCTTTGGAGAAATTCCAGCATCGGCGATAGCCTTTTCCATCGACTCAATCGCACCGAGAGCCTCGGGGTGTGGAGCTGTGATATGATACGCATCGCCGGTAGCGGCATATCCGATAATTTCTGCGAGAATCGGTGCACCGCGTTTCTTAGCAGATTCGAGCTCCTCGAGAACGAGGATACCGGCACCCTCGGCGATTACGAAACCATCTCTATCACTATCGAATGGTCTCGATGCGTGAGCGGGGTCATCGTTGCGAGTGCTTAACGCTCGAGCACTGCAAAAACCTGCGAAAGCGAGAGGATGCAACGGAGCCTCAGCTCCACCAGTTACCATCAAATCTGCTCGACCATCCCTGACCATCGTAAAAGATTCTCCAATCGCGTGCGAACCCGAAGCACAGGCACTAACTATCGAATAGTTCGGTCCTCTCATATCGTATCTCATCGAGACATGGGCGGATGCAATATTGGGTATCATCATCGGTATCATAAACGGACTAACTTTCCGAGGTCCTCGTTTGAGTAAAACCTCGTGTTGAGAGAGAAGCGTATGGATACCGCCGATACCAGATGCGATAATAACACCTGCTCGTTGCGGCTCGAAAGTTTGAGGAGTTATATTAGATTGCTCGAGTGCTTGAATTGCTGCATACACGCCATATTGGGCGTAAGGGTCGAGTCGTCGAAGTTCTTTCCTGTCGATAAATTTCGATGGGTCGAAATCTTTGACCTCGCCCGCAATACGAGATTGAAATTCGCTGGCATCGAATCTCGAAACTGGGACAATACCATTCCGACCAGCGAGCAGATTATCCCAGAAAGTTTCGGGGTCGTTGCCAACTGGTGTAACAGCCCCGACCCCGGTAATTACCACTCTTCTTTTCATTTTATTCCTTTATTTTTCAGCGAGTTTCTTCTCGATATAATCTACAGCAGAACCCACTGTGGTGAGCTTCTCGGCATCCTCATCGGGAATTTCTATATCAAAATTTTCCTCGAGAGCCATAACGAGTTCCACCGTATCGAGAGAATCGGCACCGAGGTCATCGATAAAGTGAGCCTCGGGCTTGATTTGGTCCTCACTAACGCCAAGTTTCTCGACGATGAGTTCTTTTACCTTCGCATCGACATCCATATTTTCCTCCTTAGTTGTTCAAAATCCAATCAAATATACCTTGTATATCGATTATGTCAATATTTTTTTCATTAAAGCCAATATAGAGATAAAAACCCCTTATTCGAGAATGATATTTAAAATTTTCCCTCGAACATAGATGACCTTTTTAATTGTCCTTCCCTCCAGCCATTTGGAAATTTTCCTATCGGCAGATGCGAGTTCTAATGCATTATCCTGGCTGGCATCGACGGAAATAGTTATCGTTCCTCTCAGCTTACCATTTATTTGAACACCGATTTCGATTTCATCCACACTCGCGAGTTTCTCGTCGTATCGAGGATAATCTCTCGTAAATATACTTTGGGTAAAACCTAATCTCTCGTTGAGTTCTTCGGAAAGATAGGGAGCAAAAGGTGCGAGCAATCTAATGAAATTGTCCGAAATCGTGAAGTAAAGTCTGTGCGATGGACCAAAATCCTGCGGCAAAATATTCAAAAATTCCATCAGACCCGCTATGGCGGTATTAAACTGCATCCTATCCGGGTTCGTATCCTCCTTCACTCGTTTTATCGTTCTGTGAAATGCTTTCAGAATTTTCAGTTCATCGGCGGATAGTGAATTTACATCGGGAACTTCTTTCGATTCTGGAATTTTTCCGAACAGCGATTCGACACGAGTTAGAAATCTAACGGCGCCTTTGACAGCGGATTCCGACCAAAGAATTTCCTTCTCCGGCGGAGCAAAAAACAACATCGCCACGCGAGCGGCATCGACACCGACCTTCTCGATAAGTTCGACCGGCGAAACGACATTCCCCTTAGATTTGCTCATTACATCGCCGTGTTCATCGAGAACCATTCCGTGGTTGAATAACCTCGTCGCGGGTTCATCGCCACACTCCTTCGGAATATATCCGAGGTCGTATAGAACCTTGTGAACAAATCTAAAATATATAAGATGACCCGTCGCGTGCTCTGCACCACCGATATACAAATCGATAGGCAACCACTTTTTCGCTTCGCTATCGGAAAATGCTTTCTCTTCGTTGTGCGGGTCGAGATAGCGAAGATAATACCACGAGGAGCAGACGAAAGTATCCATCGTATCGACATCCCGTTTTGCCGGACCACCGCATCTAGGACATTTCGTATTAACAAATTCCGGAACATCTGCGAGCGGCGAGCGACCCTTCGGAATAAAATCGACCTTGTCCTCCGGCGGAAGTAAAACTGGCAACTGCTCCTCCGGAACGGGAACCGCTCCACATTTCTCGCAGTGAACAACAGGAATCGGTGCTCCCCAATACCGTTGACGAGAAATCAACCAATCCCGCAGACGATATGTGACCTTATGACGCCCGAAACCTTTTTGTTCTCCATATTCGATAACCTTTTCGATACCATCCGTGGAAAATGTGCCATCGAATTCGCCCGAATTCACCATAATTCCGCTATCCGTATATGCCTCGGTCATTTCATCGGGATTTAAATTCACTCCTTCTGGTTGGATAACTACTTTTATCGGGATATGGTATTTTTTCGCGAACTCGAAATCGCGCTGGTCGTGAGCGGGAACAGCCATAACCGCACCTGTCCCATAACTCGCGAGGACATAATCTGCCACCCATATCTGAACTTTCTCACCGTTAAACGGATTGATTGCATAAAGCCCCGTGAAAACGCCGTCCTTCTCCCGCTCCTCTGCGGAACGCTCTATTTCCGTTCTATTCGATGCGATTTCGATATATTCATCGACCGAACCTCGTCTATCCGATGGAATATATTTCGATATTTTTTTCATAATCTTTGCATCGGGAGCGATGGACATAAAAGTAACGCCGTAAATCGTATCCGGTCGTGTTGTGAAAATCGGCAGGACAATATCTGTGTTCTCTATTGGAAAATCGAACTCGCCGCCCTCGGAACGACCTATCCAATTTCTCTGCATCGTTATGATGTTTTGAGGCCATTTGCCTTCGAGTTTTTTCAAATCGTCGAGAAGTCGCTGAGCGTAGGCGGTGATTTTCACGAACCATTGTTCGAGTTCCCGTTTCTCGACGACGGAGCCACATCGCCAGCATTTACCACCGACGATTTGTTCGTTCGCGAGAACAGTTTTACAACTCGGACACCAGTTCACAGCGGATGTATCGCGATAGACGAGCCCCGCTTGATGAAGTTTGAGAAAAACCCATTGAGTCCATTTGTAGTAATCGGGCTCGCAGGTGCGGATTTCTCTGTTCCAATCGTATGAAATCCCGAGCTTTTGAATGGTCTTTTTACCCGTTTCGATATTGTTAATTGTCCATTCCCTCGGAGGCAATCCACGCCTTATAGCGGCTTGTTCTGCGGGCAATCCGAAAGCATCCCATCCAAACGGATGAAGTAAATCGTAGCCATTCATCCGAAGATATCTCCATACGGTATCTCCGACGCCGTAATTCCTGAAATGTCCGATATGAATATCTCCCGAAGGATATGCATACATTTCGAGTAGGTAGAACTTCTTTTTGGGGCTATCGGGTGTAATATATAGATTTTGTTCGGTCCATTTTTGTCGCCATTTCCGTTCTATCTTTGCGAAATCATACATTTTATTCCTCCATTCTCCTGAAAAGACTTCAAAAATATGAAAGAGGATTAAAAATACAAGTTTTTTCTGATAAGAAATAAAAAACTTGCCATATCGTATTAAAATTTTATAATGAACGAACTCATTAACCTAAACTGTCGAGGAGCATAATGAGTTCGGATAAAAAGAATGTAAAATCACCGATTTACAGTGATGTTTTATTTATTACTTTCATAATTTTTATCTTTTTTGCCTGTTCGATTATAATTTACAGTGAATATCAAACAGATAAACGCATAGAGCAATTCGAAAATCAACTATACGGATTTTGCTCGAGTATCTTTTCAGAGGTAGCCAACGGCAACTATAATTTGTCTTCGGATGAACTGAGTAAGATTAAAAGTTTTATGCGTCTTCCGATAAAGAATTTTACAATCTACGAATGGTCTGGCAATAAATGGGAGAAAATTTTTTCTACTGACAAAGAATTATTCCAAAGTATCTATTTGTCTAAAGAATTCAGTCCTGTTTGCTTTCCCGATAAATTTTATCAATTGGGTGAACTTTGGATATACAATAAAAATACAGAAAATTTGAAAAATTCCCATAATCCATTTATCATCTGTGGTTCCGAAAAAAACAATAACAAATTTCTTATCACCGTTAAAATATCTCCTGCTTTAGCTTCGTTGATGCTTTCGAAAGATAATCCCACAAGAAATCGCGCAATCGCGATAAGTTTGTTAATCGCCTTACTTATCGCGATAATAATAACTTTTGTTTTTCATAAAAATCTCGTTTCTCAGATTAGTAAAATAACGAGATATGCTCAAGATGAGAAAAACAAACCTGAGAATATATGGTTTAATTTGGAACCCATTGTGAACCAAATTTCTCTCCTACATAAGCGTCGGCAGGAGATGAGGTTCGAATTCGAGCGTGAAGCCGCTGTTATCACAGCAAAAAGTGAGGCTCGGTTCAGAAGTCTCTCGCTTCTGCGAGATATCACATCTATCGGTAATTCTGCTACGAGCATCGAACTTATGATGAAACAATTTCTCGAAAAACTCAACAGGTTCTTTCATACTTATGCGGCAACATCCTACATTGTCCGTGAAGATGGTAAAGTCGACATCTATGTTACAGATAATGTGCCAAACAAATTCATAGAAGAATTAGATAACAAGTTTCGGAATAATGCAGATGAAATTTTCAGGAGAAGAGTTAGTAAAACTGGTTTTGTATTTCTTGAAGAAGCAAGGTTTGTCACTAAGGGAACGATACTCGAGGATATTGCCCGCGAAATGGGCGTTATCGGTTATATAAGAATTCCACTTCTCCACAGAAACGAATATCTCGGTGCAATTCATCTATATTCTCTGAGAGTTTTCCCAAATGATGAGACATTCGAGAAATTACTAATCGCATTGGGCGAGGAAATCTCCGTCGCTCTCGAAAATAGAAAACTTTATTCCGATTTGGAACACAGATTAAAAGAAAGTCTCGCACTATACGAAATTTCTAAAGCATTAATATCTGCTGTCGATTACGATATATTGCTCGAACAGTTACTATGGATTGTTCAGGAGAGTTTTGGTTTTGCCGCATCATCGATTCTTCTTCTTGATGAAGAAAAAAATGAACTATATGTCAAAGTTGCCTGGGGATTTCAATCGGATGTTTATCAGCACAGGATTCCGCTCGGCAAAGGCATAGTAGGTTGGGTAGCGAGCAGTGGGCAACCTCTTATAGTGCCAGATGTCAAAAAGGACTCAAGATTTATCCCGACGGACCTCGATTTTCGCTCTGAGATGGCAGTGCCGCTTATCGTAGGTGGCAAGGTCGTCGGTGTGCTCGATGTCGAAAGCAAGGAAGTTAATAAATTTTCCGAGCAAGACCTTTGGTTTCTATCATCGCTTGCGGCGCAAGCATCTTTGGCTATCGACAGAGCAAAACTGTATCAGCAACTGAAAGAACAGGCTATAAGAGACCCCCTTACTGCACTCTACAATAGAAGATTTTGCGAGTCCTATGTTCAAAATCAAGCCCGTGAACTTCTACTTAAAGGTCTCCCCGTTTCGATTATTCTCGTGGATATCAATGGATTAAAACGGGTCAACGATACATATGGACATTCGGCGGGAGATACACTGCTGATAGAAATCGCAGAATTCTTAAAAAGGAACTTTCCTCAATATCCCATCGCTAGATATGGTGGAGATGAATTCATCATTTTCCTGCCGGAAATCTCGGAGGAACAGCTCGACGATATCGAGGCAAAACTTCGCAAACTAAAAGTCCAATGGCAAATCAAAATGACGGAAAAGCATCCGTTCCCGTTGGATTTTGCAATCGGTGCAGCAACCGCAACACGACCCGATGAATTCGAACTCATCATCGATTATGCGGACAATCTAATGTATAAGGACAAACACGGTTTGAATTCGCTTTGAAATCCCTAATTGAAATGCGTGAAGACTCGACACAATCTTTTTTTCCCATTATAATTACCAAGTGCGACATATAATCAAACTAAATTAACTAATGGTGTTTTTTTCCACAGCAGTTTTTGTATTTCTTTCCGCTTCCGCAGGGACAGGGGTCATTCCTGCCTATTTTTTTGCCCTTCCTGATTGGTTGCGGTTTCGATGATGCTTTATTCGTGCGTGCACTTTTAGCACCTTTGTTCGGAAGGTTCATAAGCGGTGTGGGTGCAGACGATGCTGGAGAACCTTCGGGATTCGCCGGCGGTTTCTGTCCGAATACCTGCCGAGCCATCTCTGCTGTCGCTGCGGCACCATAACTTTCCGTCCCGCGATGCATCGCTCTGAGTGGAGCTCGCCGTCTCGTTCCAGTCGGTGCCACAACCTGAGCGTGAAAAAATTTCATCAATGTCTCTACGCGAATATCGTAAATCAATTTTTCGAATGCTGCAAACGCCTCCTGCTTATACACGATTAGAGGGTCCTTCTGCGCGTAAGCCATCAGATAGCTTCCCTCCTTGATATCGTCGAGGGCACGCAGATGTTCTTTCCAAAGTTGGTCTATCGTGGCGAGCATCGCCGCTCGTTCTAATTTCCTCGTAACATCCTCGCCGATAAAATTCTCTTTTAGATTATACGCACCAAGAGCTGTCTGATATAACTCTTCAACGAGGTCATCCGCGGGATGCTGAGGATTTTCGGGATTATACTTTACGAGAAAAACCTTAGTAAATTCCTCGGATAGTTTGTTCCATTCCCAACTCTCTGGCGGTCTATCTTTATCGGTGTATTCATCCACTAAATCTTCGCAGAATTCGAGAATGAACCTTTTATATTCGGGCTTCAAATTTTTCCCGAAAAGGATATTTCTTCTCATCGAATAGATGACTTCTCGCTGGCGGTTCATAACATCGTCGTATTCGAGCAGACGCTTTCTTATGGAGAAATTTTGTCCCTCTACCCGTTTCTGAGCTTTGGAGATTTGCCCCGATATAATTTTATGCTCGATAGGTTCGCCCTCGGGAGGATTCAATCGCTTAATCATATTGTATGCTCTATCGCCGCCTGCGTATAGTCTCATCAAATCGTCTTGGAGGGAGAGGAAAAATCTCGATGCACCAGGGTCGCCCTGCCTTCCAGCACGACCTCGCAACTGATTGTCGATTCGCCGAGCCTCGTGACGCTCCGTCCCTATTATGTGCAGACCGCACGGAATTCCCGATGCGATACATTCCTTCGGATTGGCAGGACAAGTCCACTCATCCGGCGTTTTTGTATTCAATGCACAATTCGGCTTGGGAAATAGTTCGATTTCATAATCACCTTTCGGTATCGCTTTCGACAGCTCGAAGCCAGAGAAAATAGCGACCTTCCCAGTCTCCGAGAGATATTTCGCCACAGTTTCCGGTGAATTATCTCGCAGATTGAACTCTTTGAACTTTATGCCTTCGTCCCTGCATATTTGAGCGAGATTTCGTGTAACCTCGCCATTCTCCGCCACCAACAGAAAACTTTTGCCTTTTTCCACCTCCGCCGAAACTTTCTCTACGATAGGTCTAAACACGAGTTCATACGCTTTCACAATACCGACACCGAGTTTGATATCTGTGCCTCTACCAGCCATATTAGTAGCGATTGTCACGGCGTATGGTTGCCCCGCCCGTGCGACAATCTCGGCTTCCTTCTCGTGGTGCTTGGCGTTTAAAACGGAACAGGGGATTTTCCGTCTATCGAGCATTCGTTTCAGAAGTTCCGATATCTCCACAGAGACAGTTCCCACAAGCACAGGCAAACCTTGCTTATGAAAATACTCTATTTCTTTTATGACAGCATCGAATTTTTCCTTACGAGTTAGATATATTCTATCGTTATAATCCTCCCGCCGAACAGGGCGATTGGTCGGAATAGTGACGACATCGAGTTTATAAATTTCCCACAGCTCGTTAGCCTCGGTTGCAGCCGTTCCTGTCATACCGGCGAGTTTATGATACATCCTGAAATAGTTCTGCAAAGTGATGGTCGCATAGGTTTGAGTTTCCCCCTCGACCCTGACATTTTCTTTCGCTTCGAGCGCCTGATGAAGTCCCTCGGAGTATCGGCGACCCGGCATCAATCTGCCGGTAAATTCATCCACTATGACTACCTTCCCCTGCTGGATAACATAATCCACATCCTTGGCGAACATAATGTATGCTTTCAGAAGTTGTGTGATGGCGTGATTTATCTCGCCCCGCTCGGAGAATTTTTTATATATCTTCTCCTTCATCTGCTGAATTTCTTTTTCGGATAGATTTTCATCGCCTTCGAGTTGAGAAAATTCATCGGCGATATCGGGTAAAATGAATATTTCTTTATCGACCTTCGCATATCTCGCGAGTTCGTCGCGACCCTTATCCGTAAGATTTATCGAATTTTCCTGCTCGTCGACGGAAAAATATAGTTCCTCGTCCAGGTCGGATAGTTTCTTATTCGTCCGATATTCACCTTCGAGTCTGTTGACGGATTTCAGTATCTCGGGCTGCTTTATCAGTTTCAAAAATTGCGGATTTTTCGGAGTGCTTCGCTTGACCAGAAGAAATTTCAATGTAGCGTCTCTCAATAACTTATTGGCTTCTTTCCCGTTCCCTTGTTCTTCGAGTATCTTTGCCTTGTCCCACAGTTTTTTGCCCTCGGCGATTAGCCGCGCGGAAAATCGGGTCTGCTGCGAAGCGAGATGCCTAACCGCAGGATTCCATTTCTTGAACTGCTCCGAAATTGTGCTTTCCACAGGACCCGATATAATCAATGGTGTTCTCGCCTCGTCGATAAGCACCGAATCGACCTCGTCGATTATCGAGTAGAAATGTTCGCGCTGAACTACATTATCAGGAGAAACCGCCATATTGTCCCTAAGATAGTCGAATCCGAAAGCATTATTCGTTCCATAGGTGATGTCGGCAAAATACTGTGCTTTACGCTGAGGGGTATACGGTTCTATGCCCTCGTGCACAACGCCCACGGTGAGTCCGAGATATTTATATATTTGCCCCATCCATTCCGCATCTCTGCGAGCGAGATAGTCATTGACTGTAACGAGATGAACTCCGCGTCCGGGGGTAATCGTCTCGCCGACTTCCTCATCTAAAAGGGGTATAAATTCCCAATTGTCGATATTTTCGCCCCATTTTTTCAGTGCCAACTCGAACCAATTATGATTTATCGCGAGAGCATTCAGATACAGTGGCATAGTAGCGACGAGAGTTTTCCCCTCACCTGTTGCCATCTCTGCGATATTCCCACGATGAAGAATTATCGCACCGAGTATCTGAACATCGTAAGGTATCATATCCCATACGACTTTGTTCTCCATCAAATTGAATTCTGTTCCCACGAGCCTTCGGCAGGTCTCCTTGACGACTGCGAATGCCTCCACCATCATCTCATCGAGAACTTCCCCTTCACGAGCATACAGTTCGCTTTCGATTTTCTCTCGTTCCTCCCGAAGTCGTTCGATTTCATCTATATCGTCGGAACTTGCAATCTCGGAATCTATCTCTATCAGTTCCTTGTGATATTCCATAAGTTCCGATGCGAGTCTCCTGCGAAATTCAATCGTTTTCGAGCGAAGTTCATCGTCGGAAATCGAATGATATTCCTCGTAGAGTTCATTTATCTCATCCAGCAATGGTATGATTTTCTTTATCTGCCGCTGTGATGATGTTCCGAATATTTTCTCCAGTATTTTTGCCATCTTGATAGCCCCCTCTATTGCAAATCAATATATCGCAAAAATCACAAATTGCAAATTAAATTAAGTATTTGACAAAAAGAAATTTTAAA
>CAYRNI010000001.1:23043-29857 GCA_964425665.1 uncultured bacterium | reverse complement strand
GGAGGCAAAAATGTCAGGGATATTAGAAATATGGGGGCGGCAGGTTTTGGACTCTCGCGGAAATCCGACAGTTGAGGTAGAGGTAACTCTCGAAAGCGGAGTAATCGCGAGAGCAGAGGTGCCATCTGGGGCATCGACAGGTAAACGCGAGGCACTCGAACTTCGCGATGGCGGCGAAAAATGGCACGGTAAAGGTGTTTCGAAAGCGATAAATAACATCAACGAAATTATCGCTCCCGAGCTCGAGGGTCTCGAATCCACAGACCAAATCGGGATAGATAATATTATGCTCGAGCTCGACGGCACTGAAAATAAGAGCAAACTCGGTGCTAATGCGATTCTCGGTGTCAGTATGGCGGTGGCTCGCGCATCGGCGATGGAACTCGGATTGCCACTTTTCAAATATCTCGGTGGAACAAACGCGAAAACTTTGCCCGTCCCTATGATGAATGTTATCAATGGCGGAGTTCACGCAGATAACAATATCGATATACAGGAATTTATGCTGGCGCCTGCTGGATTGCCCACATATTCCGAGGCGTATCGGGCGGGTTCGGAAATATATCACACATTGAAAGGGCTGCTCAAAGAAAGGGGTTTGTCGACGAGCATTGGGGATGAAGGCGGTTTCGCTCCGAACTTCTCGAAGCACTCGGAGATTTTCGAAATTTTAGTCGCGGCAATCGAAAAATCCGGCTACCAACCTGGAAAAGATGTATTTCTCGGCATCGATTGCGCAGCCAGCGAACTTTACGAAAACGGCAAGTATAAGTTCGAAGGGAAATCGATTTCCTCCGACGAACTTATCGACTACTACGAGAAAATAATCGGTGAATTTCCGATTGTTCTAATCGAGGATGGACTCGGCGAGGATGATTGGGACGGCTGGAAAAAGATGACCGCAAGGCTCGGAGATAAGGTTCAACTCGTCGGCGACGATATTTTCGTGACGAATCCAAAAATCATCCGACGAGGAATCGCCGAAAATGTCGCGAACTCCTCATTGATAAAATTGAACCAAATCGGAACTGTTTCTGAAACAATCGATGCAATTCGTATCGCACATTGCGCCGGATGGAAAACACTGATTTCACATCGAAGCGGTGAAACAGAGGATACATTCATCGCAGACCTTGCGGTAGCGGTGAACTCCGGTCAATTGAAAACAGGAGCTCCCTGCCGCGGCGAAAGATTGGCAAAATACAATCAACTGCTCAGAATCGAAGAGGAACTCGGCGATACCGCCAAATACCCGAAACTTTCTGAATTATACAACTGGATGAAATAATCGAACGACATTATCGAAATTATGTGGAAACTCAAATTTTTAAAATTGCTGACATCGGCGGTGCTCGTATCGGTGATATTTGCCGCACCGTATCAATCCGATGAATTTCTGCTCGGTGGCTGGTCTATTCCCGATGGAATGGGTGGAAATACTACTGTTATTTCGGCGAGTGGGCTAACTGTAAATTCTAATCCCGCACTGCTTTCGGAAATATCCCGAATGCAAATTTCGGTATCCGGCGGAAATTTCTGGAGCGGTCTTGTGAATTTGGCACAAATAGGTGTAGCGAAATCAAACGGAAAATGGAGTTATGGCTTATCGGCGAACATTCTCGGTGGCGATGACATAAAAATTACCGAATTGCAAAACCCCACACAACCTATGTCTGTTCAGAACTATCCGCAAGTTGTAGACGAACAGGGACATTACACAGCATCGATTAATCTCGGGCTATCGAGGAATTTTGAGAAATTTTCTGCGGGTATTTCCTCAAAAATTGTTAAGAAAAAAATCCCCGACCATTCAGGATTTGGATTTTCTGCATCGTGTGGTGCATTGTGGAAACCTATGGATAATCTCAAAGTCGGCATATACGCACGAGACATCTCGACCTATCAACTTTTCTGGGACGACGATGTTCACGAAACTGGATTGCCATCGTTCTCTGTGGGACTATCATATCGAGTGGATATATCGTCGAGTTGGGCTATAACTATTGCTCCCGAAGGGAACTACGGCATCGACGAGGGCTTGGGACTATTCAAGGCAGGAATTGCCGCCGACTATTCCGATATATTGACATTCGCTCTCGGCACTCGTGATGGCTCTATAACAGCGGGGGCACAATTGAAGGTTAAAAATTTTCGGGTCGGTGCATCGACAAACTATCATCTATCTCTGGGGCAATCATATAACTTTTCCGTAGGATACGAAATCAAGAAGTAATAACTACAAATAGTCTAATCCGACCATCGAATTATTTTTGCTGCCCGGCAAGGAAAAGTGCGGTAGTAAGCCACCAATCGAGTGTGGATTTTTTACTGTCATCCCCTGCGAAATACTTATCGACCGAATCTTTTATGAACTTGTGGTCATAAAATCCTGCGGAGTTGAAACTTTGCGATGTTAAAATATCGAAAATTCTGTCCTGCAATTTGTTCATCATTTTCCTGAAAAATGTGTTCATAATAGGTGTTTGCATATCGCGAGAGAATGGAAGATACATTCTCATCAAGTATGGGTTCACACCGATTTTGAACGGCAATTTTCTGCCGAACCGAGATAATTTATATTTAGCGAGTTTCGGAGCAAATCTTTCGATTGCTCGCAAATGGACTGCCGATTTTCTTCTCTGCTTGTTAGACAATCGCAGAGCAGCATTCATAACGGTGGGCTGAACGAACGGCATAAAGTTCTGCGTGAACTCGTCGAGGCGGGCTTGCTCGAAACCCGAATAGTTCGGCAGACGAAACCATATCGCCCAGATTTCGGCGATTTCATCGGCACGCATACCCGAACACCTTTCGAGAGCATTTTCGATATCGGCGAGAAAACCTCGCTCGAGCAATCTCCGAACATCCTCGGTGAATATCGGCGGAAGTTCTGAACCGATAAGTTTCCGAACGAGTTTCGGTGTAAGTTTCATATTCGGCACAGGTGCCAACCTTCGCAAAACTCTCTGACGCAAAATCTCGCCGAGTCCACCATCGATTGTTATCACATTCAGGTTCTCCAAAAAATTCAGCGAATGTAAAAATAACGCCGTCGAAATCGGGATTGTAATCATTTTCCGTCTGGAATGGTCGAGCAAAATATCCCACAATTCATCTTTTTCTGGTATTTCGATTTTATGGAACTCGAAAGGGAAACCGAGTTCATCGGACATTTTCTCCACGATTTGAATATCAGGTTCATCGCCGATGCCGAAAGAAAAAGTCCTCCATCGGATAGATGTTCCATATAGAAAAGCCAGAAGTGCCCGAGAATCGAGACCACCAGAAAGCGAAAGATATTTAGGAATTTCTGGCTCGGTGGATACAGCGGATAGAAGTATATCTATTACATCGTCGAGCGATGACTCCTGCGAGTGCGGACGGCTAAAATATTTGTTCCCAAGATGTGCAAAATTTGAATTTGTAAATTTCACCGTTCCGCCCGGTCCGAGACGATAAATATCTTTTATAAAAGAATCCCAATGCAAAATGCTCGGACCCAGCCAAAGCGAACCCAATTTTGTAAAGTCTATTTCATTCTTGCGGGCAAAATCCATCACCCAATCCATTCTGGTGGAAATAATAAAACCATCGCCGTATTTCGCCCAGAACAAATCGCGTAGACCGAGAACATCGTTTTGAAATTTAATCTCATCGTTTTCCCATTTGACGATTATGAAATGCCCATCGGACGGAGTTTCATTCTTTTCAATCGCTTTCTGCCAATCGTTCTCATTCCAGATGCGCCAATCATCTATACCGAGACCACAGACAGCGAAGCCATTTTGTTCATTGCCGACAGATACACAAGTTCTACGATTTCCTCCGAGAAAAATATCGAAATTTTTGCCGGATATACGATGAATCGGTTTTACAGCAGGCTCGATTTGGCTATGCAAATTATATTTGATAAACATCCAACTCAATTCTTATTACCTGCTCGTATTTTTTGATGGATAGTGATTTCAATTCCCTTCACTATTGTATTCGGCGATATATTTACCGCCCCAAGTTCTAAGAATCACTTTGACATTTTTGCCCGTCATACGATGAGCGACCTTCGCAAGCTCCTCGACCACATCATTAGGATTTCTATCAACCTGTTTTTTATAGACCTCTATTAGAAATGGCAGTTCATTTTTCCTAATAATATATTTCTGCGTTTGAAGATATTTTAAAAATGCTTCATTCCCTTTGGGTTTCTGGTAAAATTCTTCCGGATTTACCTCCGGCAATTTTTCGCCTGTATCCCTCTCGGAAGTGGGCGTCAACATCACCAAAATCGTAGCAATAAGAATCGCCCAAAATATTTTCGATAATATATCTTTTACCGATATTCGTTTTCTTTTCTGTCTCATATAAATGCAAATAATAAAATAGAATTGTAGTTTGTAAAACTTTTTTATTCTATCGCAATTAAATTATGGTGTATCCGTTTGTGTGGAAAAGGCTTTTAGTCTTTCTCTGGCAATTTCTCCGAGGGAATCATCGGGATGAGAGGATAAAACCAGCGCAAATAGGCTGCAAGCATCGGGAATTCGTTCGAGTTGAATCATATATTCGCCCATCTGAAGCAAAAAAGTAGCAGGGAGATTAGAACATCCGTAAAGATTCATTTTATCCATAATTTTTCCAGCGAGTTCTGGTCTACCCTCGGATGTAATCAATGAACCTATTCCGTATAGAACCTCACAGGGCTGAACCGAACTGTCGGCGTAATCAATTGCAAAATCCACAGCGGAATCAGGCTCGCCAGATTGCCACATCGCATCGGATATCATTTTTATATAACTCATCGCAAGAGTATCATCGTGAGGAATAGATTTCCATCGGCTTTCGAGAATTTTTCGCGCCTCGGGGAACATCTGAGCGGAGATATAAATCCCCGCAAGGTCCAGTGTAGCCGAATCCACAAGGACTCCAGCATCCTTTTCATTTATAACATCCTCGTATAGAGCGATAGCACGCTCGGAATCGCCGAGATTTTTCCACAGCCATTCCGCATAGTATATTTTACCCAATGCCTTCCAGGGCATTTCTCCATCTGTGGAAAGTGCTGTCAGTGTGCTTTCCGCAATGGCGGTATCGCCGATATTTAACACGGAGCGAATAATCCCGAGCATAGCTTCACACCACGCAGTATCGCCGGGGATACTCGCTTCCCTCGCTTTCGAATACACATATATAGCATCCCGCCACTTGTGAACCTGCTCCAATTGATTCCCCATACTTACAGCGAGTTCCGGACCCAATGGGCTATTCGGTCTCCGCTCGATAAAGCCCGTCAATATTTGAATAGGGTCGTCATAATTGCCGAGTTTATATTTCGCCCGTTCCGCCAGTAAAACAAGCGAATCCCCGAGTTCGCCAGTAAGAGATGCCGAAAAACTATCAGCCCAATCCACGACGGCGCTGAAACTTCCACGATTAAACATCGCAACCGCAGCATTATAAGCCAAAAATTCGCTTTTCCCTCCCGATGGATACTTTTTAAGGTATGAAATCGCTGTCTCGATTGCCTTAGCCGTATCGCCGTTTTCTATCTGTGAAAAGTATAGAAAAAATAACGCCTCTCTGTAATGAACTGTGAAATTTTGAATATAATCTGTTAGTTTTATCTGAGCCGAATCGAGTAAATGCTGGTAATAATAACTTTTTGCAATAGCAAATTCGGCATCATCTGTGAACATAGTATCTCCGAGCAATGATGACCAAATAGTCCGCGCCCTTCTGAAATCATCCAATCTGAACTCTGTCCATCCGAGCCCCCATATCGCATATTTTTTTAGCTCCTCATCTGTAATCTTTTCGTATAGTGTTTCTGCCACCGCATAATCTTTTAGGTGATATGCACACTCCGCCGCAAAAATAATGGCATTGTCAGAATGTTCGGACGAATAGGCGTTCAGAAAATTTCTCAATGCCTTGCGGTATTTCCGTCTATCCATCGCCGACCAGCCACCTCGCATAAGTAGGTCGGCTCTGACCGACGGAGGAAGACTATCGAGTTTCACCGCGGATTCGGAATTATTTCCATACGCCGAAAGTAAAATCCCAACACGAGGTAAATATTTATTCCCCGCGAATTCGGAGCGGAACTTGTCGTAAATTACCACAGCAGAATCGAGATTATCCTGACGGATTTCAGACACCGCGAGCAAATAATATGCCTCGTCTATCCACCATTGTCTTTCCTTCCAGAGACTCGAATCATAGAAATCGATTGCCCGTCTGAGAAAATTCGATGCTTCCAAATAACCGCCCGAAAGAAACCTAAATTTGCCAAGACGATAGAGCAATTCGCCCGAAAGAAAATTTTTAGGATATTCATCTAAAATCCGTGTCCATTCATCGAACGCGGAATCTTGCATCCCGATTTGTTGATACACAATTCCAATCCAATAGCGAGCAAGCAAAATAGCGATATCCTGTTTAGACGAATCCACAATGTGCGTCAAAAGATGTAAGGCACTGTCGGGATTACTTTCGTGAATTTTGATTGTTAGAAAAAAAGTTCCCCAATCACAATTGGGAGAAAATTTTATATCCTTATAGAAAGATGTATCGATTATTCCGAGCCAAAGAGCTGCCCAATTCCGAACGAGCGTATCCTCATCGTCGAGCAAATTTTTATACAGGCGAACAGCATCGTCGGTATTATTTCCCTCTCGTTCCGATTCAGCCCACTGTGCCAGTTGGCGAGAATTCTCCGGCTCGATTTCGAGCCACAGAGAATAATTCGAGTTATCCGCAAAGATAACCGAAATCCCTACAATAAAGATAATCGAAATTATGAATTTATTTCGGGAACTTA
>CAYRNI010000001.1:0-22943 GCA_964425665.1 uncultured bacterium | reverse complement strand
TAATTAGAAATTCCCAACGACAGACCGACCAGCGGTCCCGATTTTTCTAAATTCAGCAGACTCGCCTCGACATCCAATGCTAAATTATCCGATAGATGCCAATTTACACCGATAATAGGGAAAAATGCCATAGTTAAAATATTTTGGTTGCCGAAAGAAGTTCCCATAAGCATTTCATCCTTATATACTTTGTTTTGAGACGAGAAGGCGGTATATTTTGCACTGGCAGAAATATACCTTCCCGATAGTCCACCATATAGAGATAATTTGAATTTTCGATAATATCCGGCGATAAATCCACCAATCTCGAACTGATTTATGTGCGTCATCATTTTCAATCTCCACAGACCGCTGGGCAGAGTGTATTCGGAATAGCGACTTCGTAAGAATATGTATTTTGCCTCGGCAAAAATATGCCATTTGAATCCTCCGCCGGAAAATTTCACCGGTGGTAAAATTTTGATACCCGCACCGGGAGCGAGTTCCCAGGAACCATCGAGAAATATTTCATCGGGTATTTGATTGGGTTTCCAATGCCAATCGGCATCCGAACCACCGAGATAACCCGACAGCATAATCCATTTGTAAGGAGTATATCCCAATCTCAAAAATAGTTGATGAGCCACATACTTGTTAGAATATGCATCGTTTTTCGTGAAAAGAAATTGTTTCGAGAGATTCGCAGACATTTCGATAGAACCTTTCGGTGGAAGGTCGGCAGGGTTACCGAAAGGCACGGCAAAAATTGTCCCAATAAATAGTATAAAAAATGTCCCCACTAAAAACGATGCGATTCTCATTTAGACCATCCTTTCACTATACATCCCTAATGATATTACTCGAATAATTTTACTCATTTATTTTTTCACCCGACTGTTCTTTCGATTTCTCCGATAAAGTATCGTGTTTTTCGATATAAATCGGCGATAAATTATCGTTTTCTGCGGAATCCGAGGTATCGGGAATAAATACTCCCTTTGCCGCCGTGTATGTAATAGGAGTCCAAACTGCGCAGGACCCGAATGTCGCAGTTAGAACATCGTGTATATCGACAGTATCGGTAGCGGCTGTTACACCGAATGAAACTATACCCGAATTATTTGTAACCCCGGGACTTCCAGTAATAGTCGCACCGACTGCGCTAATTAATGTTACGGATTCTCCGCAAATCGGATTACCCCAAATGTCCTTTACGGTTACCACTGCACTGAAACCGCCGCCAACGGGAACCTCACTAGGTGCAGATACACTGGAATTTTCTGGACTCGGGTCAGAATTCATCAAATCGACATCATCAGAACCGGCGGCGAAACCTACGAGAGCAGTTACCGTTGCGGTTCTACAACGCGGGTCTGCACAGTAATCGTCCTGGTCGAGAACTGCACTCGTATAAACGCCATCGGCACGGCTGCCAAAACACTCATTGTAAGTTGTAATCGGGTCGGTAACCGAACCGAGATTAGTCAAAAGATGAACACTCGAACTATCTACAACGGGATTTCTATTGTGGTCGAACACCCAAGCGACGACATCGGCAGTGCTTAAACCATCGGCATTGAGAGAGCTCGGCGAAATTGCTACATATACCGATTCTGCTGGACCCGAATTATAGAACATCGTGCTATCGCAGACCCATCCTGAATCGCCATCACATACCGCCGATGAATCTCCGCGGGTTCTTCCCTCGACCCAAACACGCCCCGCTGTCGGATAGCCGTTCGTATCTCTCGGGTCGGCAGAAAACCAAATTCCATAAGCAATACCATTGCTATCGGTAACAGCGGAACCCGTAACAACACCCTCATCGCAAGTGAAATATACGGCGGTATTCGGACAGGGATTATCCATAGAATCCGAAACAATCGCCATAACAGTATCTTGAACGCCATCTACAATCCAACCCGCGACATTGCAGTCCATCGCCGACATAGATATATTGTATGGAAGTCCGCTGGAAATAGATATTCTCGGCGATTCAGAAATCAGCCCGGAGCCATCGAAAACCTCACATCGAACTACCACAACTCCCGATGCTTTCCCTGCACGAATTGTAACATTACCTCGCCCGTTAAGAGTATAAATAGTATCAGAATAAAGTTGACCAAGTGTCGGATGTTGCGGTTCAATAGACGGCTGACGATTCGGATCCGTTCCTCCTGGATAGTTTGTGCACCAGAACAAAATCTTCGTGCTGTCCTTAACTGGATTACCGTATCTATCTAATATATATGCGGTCAAAATCGCTTGGTCGATATTTCCAGAGCCACGCACATAAATATGATTTCTATCGACATCGATACTTTCGGTGTGAGCGATTTCTGGTTCGAGTATCATATAGTCTTTACCTATCGCATCCCCCGACCTCGCTTGAATCCAAACGATACCTGCCTTAGTCCCTGGTGTGAACTGAGTGCTGAATTGACCATTCGAATCGGTCAAGACAGTAATATCGCCGATTGTCCCGAGACTGCACGCTTCGCTGCCAGTGCCGCAAGTATCAGAACCTTCGATATCTGTGGAAAGCCATAGTTCGACGAGTGCACCGGCACCCACATTATTTCCAAGCGTATCGAGAACTAATCCCGAAATCGAATCAACAGTGCCACTTCCCACCGTATCCATATCCTGTGAGAATGTGATTATAATCGTATCGGGCACACCAGCTGTGAAAATCACATTTGTATATGCACTCTCGCTTTGGCAGACGACTGTGACAGTGGCGGTGCAAACCGTGTCCACTGCTGTAAGCGTAGCGTGAGCTTGTCCACTCACTGTCGTATCGTGCGGTGTTATGAATCCATTATCCGTATAGAAATACACACTCATTCCATCTGAACACAGCCTTCCCAGTGAATCCATTGCAATCGCCGTAATTGTGGATTGGCTCGTTCCATCGGCAGGCAATCTCGATGGCGTAGCGAATACGAGTATCGTATCGACAGGAACAGGAGTATAATGAACATTCATATATCCAGTAGCGGGGGATGCATCCGCTTGAACCACACCATCGCCGATTTGTATCGAAGAAGTTATCTGGAATGTTCCTCTCCCCGATGTATCTGTAACCACAGTCGCTGGACTAATTCTACCTAAATCTAATGTCATACTAACAGGTGTTGCACCGATTGGGTTTCCATATCTATCGATTACAGTCAGGGTGCCTACTGTGTCGGTAGCACCATCGGCTGGAAGTGTGAATGTCGGCGGATTGAATACGATAGCTTGCGGTTCGCCACCTTCGAAATACACTATTTCAGTATCGCTCAGAACCCAAGGGGTATCGCCAGTGTCGATGTAAGCATACACAGAACAAATTCCAATATCTGTCGGAGCGATTAACTGGACATTAGCGATGCCATCGGTAGTCTGCGACCAAGCGGGGAATAAATTAGCGGGAACAGAACTATCTGTCACGGCGAAATGAACTCCTGTTCCGTTCGGAGCAGGAAGCCCCAGCGTATCGAATACGATGGCTGTCACTTCCGTGCTCGATACACCATCTCCGGGAAGATAATGGTCAGCAACAGAAAGTTCGATAGATGCTACATCGGGAGGCACAAGTTCGATAACGCAAGTTCCATCGGCTCCACCAGAAGTCGCGTGAACTGCGACGATACCGGGTTGAGTTCCAGCTTGAAATAGTGTTCTACATCGTCCGGTATCTGCGGTGACCGCCACCGACCAAACGACACCCATATCGGATGGGTCCACAGAGAAATGAACAACAGTTCCATCCTCGACGGGATTATTCGCCGCATCGGTGACAGTTGCGGTAACAGTCGTTGTATCTGTGCCATCGGAAATAAGGAAATTACTATTCGGTGTTAATACGATATTAGCAGGAGGACCAGCAACAAAGGATAACTCCACCGAATCAGCTATCGAACCGCAGCTCGCTATAAGTGTATCTCCACCGATAAGTGTAAAACTCGTAAGTGTAGCCGATGCCGAGCCATCGGTAGTCGTCACAACAGGTGGGCTTATCAATCCGAGATTCAATCCACCGAATAGAACAGGTGTGCCATCCGCGATTGGATGGTCATTTATGTCGAGCACGGTAACTGTTACATCCGCAGTAGAACTGCCATCGGCGGTAAGTTCGATTGGATTGACAGCTAAAATAACTTGTCCGATGGAATCGGGAACAAACTGGATAAGCATACTGGCTGTGGCACTTCCACAAGTTCCTGTTACTTGTGCCCATCCAGCCTCGTATTCGCTCGAAAGAATCACCGAAGCTCTCCCAGATGAATCGGTATAAGCATTCGGCGTAATTATTCCGATTGTAGAACTAAATGTAACCAATTGTCCCGAACCCACAGGATTACTATAATCGTCGAAAACCTGCACATTCACTCTAAGAGTATCATTGCCATTCGCGATTAGGACAGAATCGGGTGTAGTTTCGATAGTCATTCTCGTCGGAGGTCCAGGCACCAAGTAGACGGTGTCTGTATCCGCGACCGCCCCGCTGATAGCTTCAACAAATACGGTATCGGGACTAACCGACGATACGAGTTGCGAAGTTGCCACACCCGAAGATGTGTATGCGATAGCGGGACGAGTAATACCTCTCGATGCCGAAAATCTAACGATAGTGCCATCGGAAACAGGTAAATCGCTGTGAAATACCACAGCGGTAAGTTCGCTTGTCGATGCGCCATCGGCGACTATCTCGCGAGGATAAACAGCCAAAATAATCGAATCTGCGGTCAATTCCTGCATAGAAACTGTGGCATATCCCGATGCACCACCACAACTCGCCGATATAGTGGCAACACCGGGAGAGGAACTCGCCGTCAATATCGCCCAGGCATACCCGCTATCGTCTGTGGCACTGTTCGGTGTAATATCGCCGAGATTCGTCGTGAACGAAACGGGCGTCCCACGAATCACACCATTCCCGAAAGCATCCATAACTTTTATCCAAACTTGCTCGGTATCTGCGCCGTTTGCGGGAAGGTCGTGCAGAAATGAATCTATAAACTCTACAATGGATGCGGAACCGGGCTGAAGATATACACTTACAGAATCGAGAAGTGTGTCGCCTGCCGCCGATATAGCCAGAGCATAAACTTTCGTAGTGTCCGAAACCGTTCCCGCGGTTAATTCTGTCGATGCTTGCCCACCAGATGTGAATGCGATGGATGTGGATAAAATTCCAGGACCACTGACCATAAATTGAACAGGAACACCATCGGATACGGGGATAAATATCCCACCAGTAGTATCCATAAGAGTCGCTGTGATAGTCGATTGCGATACACCATCTGCGGTGATTATATACGGACTGGCAATAACCATTATCCAATCGCCTTCGACTTCACTGAAATTGCAATGAGCTGTTGCGACAGCACTTCCAGAATGGGCTGTTATAACAGCCGGTCCCGTTTCGTGGCTGGTAATATAAGTTACAGCACCGCCAGTATCATTTGAAACAACCGCCGGTGATTGAATGCTTCCGAGTGTGGTGGTGAATGTGACCTCTGTGCCGACATCGACAGGATTTCCATATGCATCCAACACGACAACAGGCACATCGAAATACATCCCATTCGCCGCAAAACTATCGAAATATGTCGTATCGAACTGTATTATGGCAGGGTCTCCCGCGAGATATTGAACATCGAAAGAATCCACTACCGCAGAACCCACAGTATCCGCATAGGCATATATTCTTCCCCAACCTTTTTTCACGGGAGCGGTGAGAGTAACGGTAACCATTCCATCGGAGGTGTATGCGATATGCGGAGCGATAATCCCCTTGACGAAACCTCCTGTTGTATCGTGCTGTGAAAATGCAATTCTGCTTCCATCGGATGCGGGAAAACCGAGCGAATCGTATGCGTGAACTGTCACAGTCGCAGAACTAACGCCATCGGCAGGCAACTGTATCGGACTGACCGTCATAATGAGTTCATCCGTAGTCAGTTCGTAGAACCGAACCTGTGTAAATCCAGTTATATCTCCCGCTGTAATGGTTATCACCGCATTTCCAGTTTCTGTCCCAGATGTCAGCAGAGCGGAAGAATGCCCGAGTGTATCTGTGAAACTAACGGTAGTTATCGTTCCCAGTGTCGTGCTGAATCGCACAGTAGAACCCGCTATAATAGGATTGGAATATCTATCATATATCCAGACATCGATGAGTGAGCCAGTTGCACCATCTGCGGGTATCGTCGAATCGGAAACTGTAATGTCCATCCTCGCTGCGGGTCCCGGGTCGATTCTGAAATTCAGCGATGCGGTATCGGATGTATCGCCTGTTGCTGTCGTAGCGTAGGCGTATATTCTTATCGAACTCGTGGCGATGGTATCGGCTCGAACAGTAATAGTAGCTTCACCACTATCGGTGTAAGTGTTCTCGGGAAGAAGATGCACCCAGTTCGTATCAGGATAGAAATGAACGATTGTATTATTGGATACGGGTGTTCCGCCCGGAGCAAACACCGAGGCTGTAATATTTGCGACATCGGTGCCATCCGCAACTAAAACGAGTTTGCTTGGAGTCAACAGAAGTCCGGCGACTTGTGTTTGTATCATCTCTATACCGACAATACCCATAGCAGAGCCACAAGTTACAGTGATAGTCGCCGTTCCAATATCGAGACCCGACTGGATAAATGCTCTCGCTGTCCCAGTTGTATCGGTCATCGCGGATGTCGGCGTAAATCTCCCCATCGTTGTAGCAAAAGTAACATTTTGCCCACCGTTGATATGATTTCCATAGGCATCGAAAACTTGTGCAAAAATCCAGACGCCATCATTACCATCGGCATATAGAGTATCGCGAGGTGTGTGGCTGGTATCCGCCCAAACATTTATATAAGCAGCGTCACCCGGTTTGAGTCCGATTCGCACAGAATCCACAGGATGACCCGCTACAATAGTATCCGTGTCGCTCGCAAAAATCCATACTTCTCCCGCTCCAATGCTTGTCCCCGAGATAAATTCAGTCACCACTTGCCCACCGCTCGTAAATTTCGGTGAAATAACTGTCCCCGCCGTCGGGTCGTTCGTCCAGAAATAGATTTTCGTGTTATCCGTGACGGGAGAACCATTGACATCGAAAACCTGAGCAGTAATGGCAGAACTCGAAATTCCATCGACAACTAATTCCGATGGATTTGCTGTTAGAATTATCGTATTCACACCACTTCGCAAAAATGTAACATCGATAACATCGTAGACTCCACCGCATTGAGCGGAAACTTGACAATTCCCCGGAACACTTCCTGCCTGCAAAACGGTGCTCGCATGACCGCTGTCATCGGTGAGCAGCGTCGGGAACAAAATCTGCCCCAGTGTCGAATTGAAACTAACAGACTGCCCAGCATCCACAGGATTGAGCCATTCATCGAACACTTGAACATCGATGTCGCTTTGGTCCATTCCATTTGCGGACAATGTCTCAGGCGTAGCGGTCAAAACAATCGATGCGGGATTGCCCGCAGTGAGAGTTATAATCACACTATCGTAAGTTGTCGGGCTGGTCTCGGCTTTTAATACAGGATGTCCCTTATGGGTGGCAGCTCTGAATGTGCTCGTCGCCTGCCCACTCGATGTATATGCGATACCGGGGAATATTAGCCCATAGCTGCTATCATCCACCGAGAAAATAACAGGTGTGCCATCGGAAATGGGATGACCGAATGTATCTAAAACAGTTGCAGTAAGCGATGTAGTCGAGAAACCATCCGCCATAAGCGTGTGCGGGTCCACAGCCAACGCTATAGTGTGCGGTTGCGTGGTCTCAATAACAACTGAGCATTCACCCCTCGCCGAATCGATTCTACCAACAACTCTCGCAACCCCGACATTATAACCCGAACGGATGAATACATAGGTGCTTCCAGCGGAATTCGTTTCGTTGCTATCAGGGAATACCTCGCCGAGTGTCGTCGTGAAATCGATAGAAACTCCGCCCTGAACGCGATTTCCATATCTATCGGCTACGACAACGGCAATAGTATCTACCGATGATGAATCGGCGGGTATCGTGCCTATAATAGGGGTCATCGTGATGATATGCGGTTGACCAGGGGCGAGTTCGATAGCGACAGAATCGCTATCTCCACCGACACTCATAACGACCCATACCGAACCGACAGTAGTCGCAGCAGTGAATGTCGCAGAGAAATTACCGCTGTCCGTGTATGCGGATACGGGGGATATATTACCGAGAGAATCTGGCGAAACCCTCAATCTAACCTGTGTGCCATCACTGATTGGATTTCCCAAATTGTTCCGCACGAAACCTGTGATGTTGGATGTCTGATGACCATCGGCGACGATTATATCGGGGGTAGCGAATATACCGATTTCACCGACATTCGTCGGGTCGAGTGTTAGTCGAGCGATTCCCGATGCATCGCCGCAGGTAGCGGTTACCAACGCTGCACCCGGCTCTATTCCAGACCTGAACATAGTTTGAGCATACCCTGTTGTTCCAGCGACAGCGTGAGTTACATCGAAACTATCCACCGTGCCGATATTCGTGCTAAAGCTGACAATCTCGCCCTCGTCGACCCAGTTGCCGTGAATATCGGTGATATAAGCTCGCACCATAGTGGTATCCTCGCCATCAGCCCAGAGAACATTTCTCGCAGGAACGAGATTTATAAGAGCAGGTGGACCAGCGATGAAAACAACACTTACAGTATCCGCAACCAAACCTGCCGTAGCAACTACCATCGCAGTTTCTGGCGAATGTGTGCTACTTCGCAAAGTCACAATCGCTTCACCGCCAGATGTATATGTCACACCGGGGAATGTTACACCAGCAGTTGTCGTTATATATACGGGGGTGTTATCCGCCACGGGATGACCCATCGAATCCTGAGCTACGATATGGATACTCGTTGTGCTCGTTCCATCCGCAATTAGAAATGCTGAATCCGAATATATTACGAGATTCGCTATGCTTTGGGTCAAAAGTTCAATAACATCGCTTCCGACAAATCCGCCACATTCGGCTGTGATGACGGCTCTTCCTGCAACCGAACCCGGATAATATGTGCATACAATCGTATCGCCTGTATAACCAGTAGTCGGGTAAATGTCGCCATTGTCCACAGAGATAGAAACCGACTGCCCAGGTTCGACAAGATTTCCAAAAACATCTGTAACGACAATAGTCACTCTCGCTGTCAATGTGTCGTTTGCGTAAAGAGTTTCTCTGTCCGCGGTGACCTGAATCGCCGCAACAGGACCGGGCGTGAAGGTTACAGTTACGGTATCTGTCAGCGAATCAGCTCCATCGAACCACAGTGCCGACACATAGGCGACACCGATTTGTGTATCCGCCGTCAAAACTACGCTGGCATCACCATCGACAGTAGTTGCAATCGTATCGATATCGCCGAATGGAGCGCCAGTGCTATCGACGGAGTGGAAAAATATCATAGTGCCATCGGGGACAGGTGCCCCTACACCATTTATCAAATGAGCAGTGATTGTAGATGTCGAGATACCATCGGCGGTTATTCTTCTCGGTGAAGCATTTACAGAAAGGAAAACGGGTGGCATCATCCCGAAATCTACCATTATCGATGCGTAGGCATCCTCGCATTGAGCAGTAATCCAAGCTAAGCCAGGGTCATCCGACGATGTCAGAACAGCGTTCGCCTGTCCGCCAGAACTCGTAGGCGCAGTTGTCGGATAAATCTGACCGAGAGTAGTATTGAACGATACCGACCGTCCACCCTCGACAGAATTTCCATATCTATCGTAAATATTTGCGGTTACAGTGGTCATACTGACGCCATCGGCGGGAAGCATCGTATCTGCGGATACGAGAACTATCGAATCTGCTGTGCCAGCGGTCAAATCGATGAAACCGATACCGCAAAATGTATCCACGCAAGCCTGGATTGTTGCTCGTCCTGTCTCAGTCCCCGCTCTGAAACGAATCGTGGCGACACCACTATCGGTGAAACCTATCGATGGCACGAGCAGACCGAGTGTATCCTCACCGGCGGCGGTATCTACGATTTGTGCGAACATAACGGGCATACCATCGGAAACGGGATTCCCGAGGGAATCGGAGACCTGAGCGGAAACTGTCGCCGAATTTATACCATCTGCAACAATCTGAGCGGGGTCGATTGTGACGACGACAAGATGTGCCCCCGTTTGAGTGAACACAACAGTATCCTCGCCGGATGCCGAGCCTGATGTCGCATGGACGAGTGCGATGCCGGATGTTCTTCCACTGGTAAGATATGTCGTCGCTCGCCCGGATGAATTTGTAGTAGTGCTTGTTGGGTCGAGCGAACCGAGTGTCGTGCTGAAATTCACCGTAACACCGCTTCCGACAGGATTTCCGAACCTATCGTAAAGGCTGGCTGTAACAGTCGCACTGCTGAAACTGTCCGCTGGAATCGTGTTGGGAACGATGTCTAACGCGATGGAATCGGGCTCGCCGGGAATCAAGTCGATAAATGCAGAATCCGAAACAGTATCCACGCTGGCGATTACCCAAACTCTACCGACTCTCGTTCCCGCTGTGAATTCCGCATCGAAATTTCCACTATCCGTATGAACCGTAATAGGAACTATCTCTCCGAAACCTTCACAGCCGAGCGTATCCGAGCAGTGAATTTCCAAATTGACAGGTGTGCCATCGGTAATAGGATTGCCCAATGTATTCGTGACTCGTCCAGAAACATCGGCGGTGCTTCTGCTGTCCGCTGTCAATTCGTTCGGGTCGACAGTCAGATATATATTCCCCACATCCGTTGGAATTAGATTTATTATCGTCTGTGCGATAGCATCGCCAGATGTAGCGGTTATCAATGCAGAGCCAGGTATGATTCCCGCTCTAAACCTCGCCGATGCAAAACCTGTCGTTTCGGCGACCGCTGTGGTCAGCGTAAGCGAATCGATAGTGCCGAGACTCGTGGAAAATCTGACATTAGTGCCTTCGCTAACCCAATTGCCGTGAGCATCTGTGATATAAGCACGAACCGTCGTAGTATCCTCGCCGTCGGCGAAAAGCGAAGTAGAATTTGGAACTATATTTATCACCGCTGGCGGTCCTGCAATGAATGGGACATATACTGTTTCAGCCTCGACGCCGGCGGAAACAACCACCATAGCGGTTTCTGGTGCAACAGTTCCGCTGCGCAGATTGACGACAGCCTCGCCACCGCTGGTATAAGCAATTCCGGGGAATACGAGCCCCGCGGTAGTCGTCAGATAAACGGGTGTGTTATCCGCAACGGGATGACCGAGTGCATCCTGAGCGATTATGTGAATCTCGCTGGTGCTCGAACCATCCGCAACGAGAGTAGATGAGTCCGAAAAAACCACGAGATATGCTATAGTCGGTGTCAAAAGTTCGATGACCGCACTGTTGACAATCGAGCCACAAGTTACATTTATCGTCGCTCTTCCTGCCACCGAACCAGGATAATATGTGCAAACAACCGTATCGCCCGTGTATGCGGTCGTAGGGAATATTGTTCCGTTATCGGTCGAAATCGAAATACTTTGCCCCGGCTCCACAGGATTGCCATATAAATCTACAACAACGATTCTGACCTGTGCGGTAACCGTATCGTTGGCATAAAGTGTTTCTGGACTGACAGAGATATCGATGCCCGCAGGCGGTCCAGGAGTATAAGTTACTGTTGTTGTATCGATTAAGGTATCCGTTTCGCCATAGAATGCCGCCGTAACATAAGCGATACCGACCTGTGTCGGTGCGGTCAAGGTGACCTGTGCCTGCCCACCTGTTGTAGTAGCGAGTGTATCTATATCGCCGAACGGATTGCCGAGCGAATCGAATGCGTGAAAGATAATCATCGTTCCCTCGACTACTGGTTCGCCGACAGCATTTATCAATCTCGCCGTAATCGTGCTCGTCGAGATACCATCAGCAGCGATTCTCCGCGGATTCGCACTGACCGCGAGAAATACGGGCTCCGCCAATCCAAACTCCACAGGAATTGTGGCGTAGCCATCCTCACATTGAGCCGTAATCCACGCGATTCCAGGCACATCGGAGGATGTCAAAATCGTTTTCGCTTGACCAGCAGAATTTGTGGGTGCTGTCGCAGGAGCAACCCCACCAGAAGTCGTCGCGAATGTAACACTTCTTCCACCCTCCACCAGATTGCCATATCTATCATATACTATCGCCGTGATTTCGGTGAAACTGACACCATCGGCGGGAAGAGTAGAATCGGCTGAATAGAGTTCGATAGAATCGCCATTACCGGCGATGAATTCGACTATACCTTCTCCGCAGTGAAGTGAATCTATACAGGCGCGAACTGTCGCTGTTCCTTTCTTCGTTCTCGCTCTGAACTGAACTGTCGCCTCGCCACCGGAAGTATATGCAATCGATGGCACTAAAACGCCGAGAGTATCCGCACCAGCGGCGGTATCGACTATTTCCGAGAACATAACAGGCACACCATCGGATATCGGATTGCCCAGCGTATCGGTGATTTGCGCCGTAACGATAGCGGACGACACACCATCGGCAACAACTTGCGATGGATTGATTGTCACGACAACGAGACCTGCTCCCGATTCCGAGAACACGACTGTATCCTCCCCGATGGCACTTCCAGATATAACCTGAACTCTCGCGACGCCGGGTGTTCTGCTGCTCGTCAAAACAGCACTGGCATAGCCCGAGGAATTCGTAGTGGTGTGTTCGGGTAAAATCGTTCCGCTCGTTGTCGAGAAATCGACATCTATACCGCTGCTGACAGGGTTGCCATATACATCGAAAAGATTCGCCGATATTAGCGAATAGCTGAAACTGTCGGCGGGGATAACATCCGGGTTTGCATCCACAGCGATAGAATCCACCTCGCCAGGAACTAAATTCACAAATGCGGAATCGATAACCGTTCCAACCGATGCGATAATCCACACCCTTCCTACTCTCGTGCCAGCGATAAATACAGCGCTGAAATTTCCGCTGTCGGTAGGAACAGTAACGGGCATAATCTCTCCGAAATCGTTGCAGCCGAGAGTATCGGCACAATGGATTTCGAGCCTAACAGGTGTGCCATCGGCAACAGGATTTCCCAAAGTATTCGTAACTCGACCCGAAACATTCGCGGTGCTTCGGCTATCAGCGGTCAGTTCGTTCGGGTCGATGGTGATATACAATTCTTCGGCATCGGTAGGAATAATATCTATATATGTCTGCCCGTGAGCAGAACCCGATGTCGCACCGATAATAGCGGTTCCAGGGGTTATGCCCGCGTGATATATAATCGAAAAACTCCCTGTGGAATCCGTGTAGGTCAACGAATCCACACTGCCCAGTGTAGTCTGAAATCTCACCTCGAACCCTGCACCCACAGGATTCGAGTTTTCATCATATACGGTTCCAGAAACGATTGCGGTCGTGTCGCCATCTGCGGGCAGGACATTCGGCGATGCGGACATAACTATATTCGCCGGTGCACCGGCGGTAAATTCCACATAAGTCGTGCCGACAATTCCACCGCCAGCATCGGCAATAACCGTATCGATTCCAGGCGTAGTCGGTGCTCGCAGTAGAACCACTGCCTCACCGCTGTCGGTGTATGCATATCCGGGAATTAAAATTCCCATACTGCTGGAAAAACTAACAGGTGTGCCATCGGGAACAGAACTACCGAGCGAATCGAACACCACCGCTCTTATATTTGTCGATGAAACGCCATCGGCACAAAGACTAACCGAATCGGACATAACGACAATCGAATGTGCAGTTATCGGCGAGAAATAGACACTGGCAATCGCCTCGACATCGCCCGACGATGCGGTTATTTGAGCAAAACCTGTCGTTCTCGCGCTGGTTAGAGTTGTCTGCGTGAATCCGGTGTCATCGGTGAAGGAGTGGTCGAAAAGCAATTCGCCCAAACTCGCGGAATAATCTATCCTGTTTCCGCTTTCCACAGGATTTCCATACTGGTCGTAAGCACGCACGAATATATCCGATTGCGAAAGCCCATCGGCTGGAATCGTATCGGGTGCGGCTGAAATTTCGAGCGAATATACATCGCCCGCTGTGAACTCCACATATACGCTTTCGATATGACTCATAGCGGTAGCAAAAACCCAAGCAGATGTCGCGGTAGTAGGTGCTGTCAAAGTGACCGTGGATACCCCGCCCGAGGTTATGCCTATCGTATCTATACTTCCGATAGGAATATGAGCGGGTGTCAGACATCTATAAGACACGATTGTGCCATCCGAAATCGGCTGTCCATACTGGTCTCTGACATCTGCTGAAACTGTTGCGGTGCTTATGCCATCTGCGGTGAGTCTCGAAGGGTCGACACTCAAAATTATGAAATGAACAGTGGCGGAAACAAAATCCACACTCGCAGTTCCGACTTGTCCCTCGCAGCTTGCTGTAATTATCGCCGTTCCTGTTTCGGTGCCACTTATCAGAATTGTCGATGCCTGACCATTCGCATCGGTGGTCACAGTGGTAGGGCTAATCTGCCCGAGTGTCGTGCTGAAATCGACCGTGACTCCCTCAACGGGATTTCCATACATATCTTGCACAGTGGCGACAACCTGCATATTACTTCTGCCATCGGCTTCGAGATATGACGATGCAGGGACAACAGTGACAGTCTGCGGAGATGACCCCGTGATGTGAATCATAACGGAGTCGGTGACTGTATCGGCTCCCTGAATAGCGGTCATAAGCAGCCATAAATCTCCAGCCTGCGTGCCACTTCGATAAACCGTGCTGAACCTTCCGAAACTGTCCGACTCAAAACTCGTATATGTGTATCCAGGCGAAATCGTTCCCATATTCAGCGGAGCAGGGAGACCATCTTGATGAAGTGCAAAATAGACAGGAACGGGCAATCGGACAGGGTAGCCGAGACCATCCAAAATAAGCCCCGAAAGCACAGCAGTATCGCCCACAGAGATATTATCGGGTTCTAAATCGAACATTATGTATGATACATAAGGTCGTATCGGGTCGACAGGGAGCAGATATATATGGAAATACTGCGTATCTATTCCAGCAATCATAGTTATACTATCTGTCGTTATGACACCGGGATTATGGTTCAATCCCGAATAGTATGTTGTTCGAGCATAGCCAATCGAGTCGGTGAAAACAGGCGATGTAATCATACCCGTATCAGCATAAAAATAAACGGGATAATGCGGCAGAGGATTACCATTTCGCATCACTCTGCACATAATGTCGACAGTCGAGAGTCCATCGCCGAAAACAGTATCGGGAACGACATATATGACCTCTTGTTCGACAGTATCGTAAGGCGGGATACCGAGCGTATCTAAAAGGTAGAACCATAAACTATCTCCCACGCCTATGTCGGATGAATGTGCTTTAATCCACACCTGACCATCTATTCTCGGGTCTGCGGCATACCAATATGTATATGCGAGTCCGTTCGAGTCGGTCAATGCAATCGAGTCCACAGGACCCGAGGGATAACCGCCGATTACACCTTCATCGCAGGACAGATGAATAGTCGCATCGGGTATAGGGTTGCCGAATGTGTCGGAGACCGAAATTCGCACCTGCATCCAGAGAGAATTGCAGGTATCACCATCAAGAACCCAACCACTCGGCATATTCAACTGCGGAGCATATCCGCCTAAGTCGGGATTACCCGACCACCAATCGTAAGTCCAACTGCAATATTCACAAGTATATGGTGGAACCTCGATACATAGATGCCCCGATGTCGTATCTATATTCGACCTTTTTCGAGCCGAAATCGAAATTTTCTGCACTTCGCCAGACGAGATATTTATCATCTGTGAATATGCGACCTCGCCAGAGCCATCCATAACATAGGCGGCGGCTCGCACAACGCCCGAAACCGAACCCGCTTTCAGGGTCGCTCGCGCGACACCATCTATCGTATATATGGTATCCGAATAAAGCGGACCGAGAATAGGGTTCGAAGGTATCAATCTCGGGCAGGGCGAAAGACAACTATCATCCCAGGTCGTGCAGGCATCCATATATGAAAATGTGTCGATTGCGAAAATAATCGGTGTCAAATCCGCAACGGGATTGCCGAATTGGTCGAATACATAACTCGTTATCTCGCTTTGGTAAGGAGCATTACCGCAAGTGCGGATATGATTGAGACTAACCGCGAGACTCTCGCTTCGTGCCAATTGAGGCATAAGTGTTATAGATGTAACTCCGTGAGCGCTATCCGCGAGAGCGTGAATCCATATAAGCCCCGATGTAACTCCCGGGCTGAATAACGCGGTGAAACAACCCGTGCTGTCGGGAATAACACCCGTCGGCTCTATCGAGCCATAGGAACAAGGCGAACAAACAGAGTCTCCAGCGGCATCGTATGCGAGCCATAGATTTACTACATCCGTATATTCGACGGAATTGCCGTAAGCATCTACAACACAACCAGAAATGGTATCGGGAACGAGTCCACCCACCGTGTCTGTGGAGGGAGAAATATCGAGCAAAATCGATGCAGGCGGTCCGCTGTGGATATTCAGTTCGACAGTATCGGAGCCTATTCCCGCCACATCTGCCACAACTAAAACCTCGCCAGTAGTTGTTCCAGAGATATATACGCCCTTAAAAGTTCCGTTGGTATCGGATGCCATCGACAAACTATCGAGATGTCCCATCTCCGATGGAGCGGGTGAGCCATCGGGTAGAATGAGACTCCAACTGACAGCAGCAGGGGTTCTAACGGGGTCGCCGAGATAATCTGTAACCGAACCGCTCAAATGAACAACTACACCACCGACCTCGGGGTTGTAATTGTCCGCAGCCAAGAGGACACTCGCAGGCAAAATATTCAAATTGACCGATGCTGTCCCAGAACCCGCTACGATAGCGTTTATAGTAATCACACCGGAGACTGTTCCCGTTTGGAAAACGGCGGAGAATGTTCCCAGCGTATCGGAATAATACGAATAACTGACGAAATCGCCGACACCTGTCGGTGCGGCGCCAGTATCGGTGGTTATGGTCCAAGTTATCGGAAGCGGAATATTTATCGGGCTGCCGCCGATGTCCCTAATCATTCCAGCGAGATTTACCTCCTGTCCGCCTACGGTAGGATTGTAATCGTCGGCGATAAGCGTTATGTTCAATGCAACCGCCGCAGGAACTACATACACGGGTATATATGCGATAGCACAACTATCCCCAGCGATAGCTACGACAGTATCGACAAATATACTCGGCGATGGATTTATTGCAGAATAATACACAGTGGCGATACCATTTTCATTCGTCGTATCTATATTCGATGACAGCCATCCGTGTCTCGCACTGAAACGAACCTGATAGTTCGACAGTGGAAGCGAACCATAATCGAGTTGAACAGCGATTGTGGACGAATCTGTTCCACTGCCTTCGATAGTATCGGGTGTGGCTGTGGCAGAAACTATGCTGACGGAATTGCAAGGATTGCAGCAAAGCGAACCATCGGTATATCGAAGGTAGAAAAATAGACTGTCCGCTACCGATGTCTCCGAAGAATATGCCTTAATCATAACGAAACAGGAATCGAGTTCCCTTCTGTCCGAAGAGAACCAATAAGTAGTTCCGATACCTGTCGAATCTGTGTTGACAGCGACAGATGGACTTCCGGGCCAACCGCCGACAACTCCCGATGTCGCGGTGAACCAAACCGATGCGTTCGGTATCGGATTGTTGAACTCGTCGGATACCACCGCCATAATTTCGAGAGGCATACTATCCTGAGTGCAAGCACCCCACATAGCGTAATCTATGGGTGCGGAATAATAATTTTGCATCGGGTCGCCAGCCTCCCAGGTGGATGTCCCAGGCGGACGAGCCGAAAGCGATATGTAATGCGGCTGCCCCGACGAGATGTTTATAAGCGATGACCAGGCAACCGTTCCCGAGCCATCTAAAACATCGCAGCGCAATCTGACGACACCGGGAAGATAACCCGCTTTAAGTTTGACAGTCGCATACGAACCAGTGGAATCCGTGGTGGTATAAACCGTGTCAGAATATAGTCTGCCCAGTGTTGGGTGTTGCGGTTCGAGACCAGGGCAGGCATAACAGGTATCCACCGGATTATTCGAGCAGGAATCCATATAGGTGAAAGTATCGATCGAGAAAATAACAGGTGTTCCATTTCGCACAGGATTCCAATATCTATCGTATATTCGAGCGTAAATATCGGTTTGGTCATAAAGTCCCGAACCACAGCGATAGATATGATAACTATCCGCAAATAAACTTTCGGTATTAGCCACTTCGGGATTTATGATGATTTGCCCACAAACGGAGATGCCATTATGGTCTGTTGCACAAATCGTATCTATGCCCGATTTCGTCCCAGTTATAAACGATGTGACGCACATTCCCGCATTGTCGCTGAAAAGACAGGAATCCGCCATTACTCCCAGTTCGGGGTCAGTCGTCGAAAAACATACGAACTCGTTTTGAACAGGTTGTCCGAAAGCATCCTTGACCCAAACAGTAACTCCAACCTGCCCACCACCCACAGTGACAGAGTTGGAATCTAACTGCATCATAAGAGTATTGTATTCGGTGCCTGTTATCACAGTGAATGTCCTGTATTTCGAGTATTCATCGTATCCGACAACACTGACAACTACGGTCAATCCGACAGAATTAGATGGTAAGAAGAAACTCATACAAGCGGTTCCCGGAGTGCTGGGGTTCACTCCGCCTTGTTCTGCTCGCCAAAGCGTATCCTTATCGATTGTGCTTGTGGAACTTATCGTATCGGCGACGATTGTGAAATAGACGAGTTCGGTGGTCGGAAGAGGAATGACATTTCCCTTCTCATCCTGTCCTGTGATATAAGCACATACAGTATTGTTCTGCCCCGCTATAACCTCATCAGGATTGTCGATTGTGATGGCATAAATCGAATCGATGCTCCAAACATTGAAAAACGGCGGCGTAGGACTCGTGCCTTGCTGACAACCCCAAAAAATCGTCAGAATAGCAATCAAAAGAAAAAGTATCCCCAATCCGATAATTTTCTTAAAATTCATAAAATTGCCTCCTAATTATTCCTAATATTATATTATTATATTATTAAAACTGCATAAGTCAAATTCTTACAAAAATAAAAAACTTAATAAATCACTTTATAATACTATACATAACATTTTGATTGTCAATATAATAAATTAAATATTTTATATTTTATCCTGTTTTCATCAAATTTTTTATTTGAATTTTCGGTTGAATCGATATAAGATTAAAACAATGAGAAAATTATTTATAACATTTTCGGTTTTATTTTTCGGTGTGCTATTCGGACAAAACAACTCCATCGTAGTTATGCGCGATGGCAAAAATGTCGGTATTCTCACCCCCGATACAATCGATGGCTACCTATATATTTCCACCGACCAACTCGTTACAATCGGTGGCGGTCCGAGATATTTTGCCAAAAAGAAATTCAAGGAGAGTATGCGTCTGTGGGGAACTCGAGTTGTATTCTCACCGGAAAATCCATTCGCTGTTGTCGATGGAACACCATACAATCTCGGTCTTCCTGTTAGATTGGATAAAGACGGTTTGATGATACCTCTAACAGGTTTTTTTGAAACCTTCGCTCTCGCCACAAACTACCGAATGATTTTTCATTCCGACACGATAGAACTGACATCTATCGAGCAAAGTCGTTCCGAAATATCAGGGACAACCGAAATCGAATCTCTATCGCAGACACCACCCAAAAATGAAAACGAAAATTCCGCCCGAAAGAAAGGTAAAAAAGGGCTTATAGTAATAGACCCAGGGCATGGCGGTAAAGACCCCGGTGCAATCGGTCCATCGGGAATTCGCGAAAAAGATATAACACTCGCAATCGCGAAGGATTTGAAAAGTGAACTCGAAAGCAGAAATTACGAAGTGGTTTTGACCCGAGACAGCGATGTTTTCATTCCGCTTTCTGACAGGTCTAAATTGGCGAATAAATTGAAAGCCGACCTTTTTATCTCGATTCATTGCAATGCTTCGAAGAAATCGGGACCGCACGGCACACAGGGATTTTATCTATCTCCCGCAAAAACCAATGAGGCACGAGCGGCAGCAGCATTGGAAAATAAATCCTTGCTGATGGAAGACGACCCGATTATCGACAATCTCGACGAACTGCAATATATTATGGCGGATATGGTTCAATCTACTTATCAGCGGGAAAGTTCGATACTTTCTTACATCATCGAGCAGAATATCAGCAAGGAGACAAATCTCGAAGCGCGAGGTCCTCAAGGAGCAGGATTTTATGTTCTATACGGGACCTATATGCCAGCAGTTCTGATAGAAACAGCATTCATATCGAACAAAAAAGAGGAAAAATTCCTGACGCTTCCAAAAAACCAGCGGAAAATCGCGGAAGCAATCGCCGATGGTATAGACCAGTTCTGGGAAAATATAAAAAAGTAGAATATCTTATATATTGAAGAAATCACTGCAAATGTCCAAAAAAGCAAAAAATAAAATATTTTACCAACCTACTCTTTTCAAATTGGTAGAAAGAGAATTGATAGATTTAAAAGAAGCAAGTGAATGGGCTTCTAAGTATCTGAATCGAAAAGTAACTATATCTAATATTTCATATTTAATCCAATACGGACGCGTTAAAAATTACGGACAAAATGGAAATCCTTTGGTAAATAAAAATGAATTGAAAAAATATTATGATTCGATAATGGAAAAAGAAAAAGAATGGAAAAGAGTTTTAGGCAAAGACTTAAATTGGCATTTATCTTTTATAGAATATAAAGAATCTGAGAGGACAAAGCATGTTCACAGATTGCATCCCTATAAGGGAAAATTCATTCCTCAATTAGTTGAATATTTTTTAGATAGCCATATAGACGAGTTCAAAGAGGAAGTTTTTTTTAGAAAAGGAGATATTGTTCTCGACCCATTTTGCGGAAGTGGAACAACATTAGTTCAAGCAAACGAACTTGGAATGCACGCCATAGGCATTGATATATCTGCTTTCAATGTGATGATTAGCGATGTTAAGGTTGCTAAACATAAATTTTCAGATTTGCACAGTGCTATTAAAAGATTGACAGATGAATTAGAAAAATTTGAGAGTAATAGAAAAAATGTGGAATTTGAGGAACAGTTAAATATTGAATTATCTAAATTTAATTCTAAATATTTCCCATCGCCAGAGTATAAACTAAAAGTCAGAAATGGATTAATCGATGAAAAGATATATGGCAAAGAGAAGGAAAAAGAATTTTTACCGATATACTTAGAATTAGTTAAAAAATTTAATATGAAGGTTCGTCAGGATAAAAACGATACCTTTCTTGATAAATGGTTTTTAGCCCCTGTAAGAGAGGAAATCGATTTTTTGTTTGAAAGAATTAAACAGATAGAAAATCCTGAAATCAAAAAAACATTAGCAATCATATTAAGTAGAACTGTTCGCTCTTGCAGGGCTACAACTCATGCAGATTTAGCAACATTAAAAGAACCTATAACTACGACTTATTATTGCAAAAAGCACGGTAAAATATGTAGACCGATTTTTTCGATAATGAAGTGGTGGCGTAGATATTCGATAGATACATTAAACCGATTATTAGAGTTTGATAAATTGCGAACCGACACGATGCAAATTTCTCTTGTGGGCGATAGCAGAAAAATCGATATAATCGAGGAGGTCAGAAAGAAAAATCCCAAATTTGCAGAACTGATATCTAAACAAAAAATAGCGGGAATCTTTTCATCGCCTCCCTATGTGGGTTTGATAAACTATCATGAGCAACACGCTTATGCCTACGAACTATTAGGATTCGAGCGAAAGGATGAATTGGAAATCGGTTCTTTATACAGGGGACAAGGAAAAGAGGCAAGAGAATCTTATGTCAATGGAATTGCGGAAGTCCTTATTAACTGCAAAAAATTTCTGAAAAAAAACTACAATGTTTTTTTAGTAGCAAATGATAAATACAATCTTTATCCTAAGATTGCTAAATTAGCAGGAATGAGTATCGTAAATCAATATAAAAGGCCTGTTCTAAATAGAGTGGAAAAAGATAGGTCCGCTTATGCAGAAATTATTTTTCACTTGAAGGAGAAAAATTGATGAGTTTAACGAAAGGACAACTAGAGCAGATTGAAAATGTAATCAAAGATAGTTTAAGAAAGAAATTCCATAGTTACAATCCAGAAACTAAAAATATGCCATTTCATTACAGGCTATTAGGTAAAGATAGAATGGCTCTATTTTCATTTATACATTCGCTTAATACTACTTTTGGCACATCGATTTTTGAACCTGTCGCAGAAACTTTGGCAAGCATAAATTTCAAGGAAGCAAAGAAACAGTATGTTTTAGGAACACAGATTAGCGAGAAAGCACAACTCGAAATCCAACACATAATAAATGAATTGAGCACAGGTAAAAACCCCGACAAAATTGAGGAAATTAAAAGAATTAAAAAAGTTGCCACAACAGGAAAGATGAACAGATTGAAAACAGTAAAAGTAGATTTATTTCTAAAAGATAGTAGTGATGATGTATACTTGATTGATATAAAAACAGCCAAGCCCAATATAAGCGCTTTCAAGAACTTTAAGCGAACACTTTTAGAATGGGTGGCAATTTATTTAGCCGATAATCCAGATGCTAATGTTCATTCATATATCGCTATACCTTATAATCCTTATGAACCCAAACCTTATGAACGATGGACATTAAGGGGTATGCTTGATTTAGAATATGAATTAAAGGTTGCTGAAGAATTTTGGGATTTTTTGGGAGGAACTGGTGCATACGAAGAACTCTTAAACTGTTTTGAAAGGGTTGGCATTGAATTACGACCCGAGATTGATGAATATTTTGAGAAATTCAAATAGGTTATTTACGAGGAGACACTATGAGAAAAACCAGCGGAAAATCGCGGAAGCAATCGCCGATGGTATAGACCAGTTCTGGGAAAATATAAAAAAGTAGAAT